>JBGTOF010000107.1:0-2493 GCA_041742695.1 Elainellales cyanobacterium
ACCTGACCCAGCGGATGGACGAACTAGAGAGCCGCCGCCAGCAGGTCGACGACCTGTGGAACAAGCTCGAAGCCGCCGATGTTGAGTTGGCAAACCAGAAGCAAGCGGCTGAGCAGGCTTCTGCAAAGGCCATCAAACGCAAACGAGAGAATGAAAACCTGCTGCAACGGCTGATGACGGCGCTTAAGTCACGCAACTCCATGCGGGGGCGGTTGGGCAACATGACCATGCAGCGCAACCGAGCCATTCGCCAGGTAGAAAAGCTGACCGGCCAAAACCGGGAGGTCATGGAACAGCTCAAACTGACCACCGATAAACTGGGCGAGGTATACCAGCAGGTCGGTACCTTGCAGACCGAGTACGACCAAGATATGACTGAGTTGGCCCAGGCCTACCAGGCGGTCAGTCTAGAGCAGCGTGCTAACTTGCCAGAGCCGATTCGCACGCTGCTAGAGCAGTTAGCGCAAGACTACACCGAGGTTGAGTCATGAGGCCACGCTCAGAGCGGCAGCAAGATTTTGAGTCGATTAAGCAGAACCTGTTTACCGCCGGGGTAGCGACGGTAAAGGCCGCCCAGGCCCAAGAAAATATGTTTGTGACCACCCTAGAAGCGCTGTCAGAGGCCTACGAAGGCGCAGATGAAGGCACAGGGGCTAATCAGCTAGACGCCGGGCAAACAGAACCTGAGGCAAACTTGACCTCAATCGTAGAGATGCTGCTGACCCAGCGACAGAACGCCCTAACCAGTCAAGATTATGACGCCTACGTAGAGGCTGAAGAGAAGCTGCAACGGCTGGATGAACTGGCCTTAGCCCGGCTAGAACGACAGGTGAGGATGCTAAAAGCTCAGCAAGACTTGGCTAAGTTTGCGGGCCAGTCCCAACCCCAAGCCGATAGAGCGGTTTGGACAGAGGCCGCTTTGCGAAAAGAATACAAAACCCTTGCAGATTTGCGATCTGCTTTTAACATCAAGGCCCGCACCTGGAAAGATGCCGTTGCGCAGGTAAACAGCCCAGCTTAGCCTGCATTATTCATAACGCTAAGGGAATGCCCGTCATTCCTGTGGAAACGGGAATCCATGCGAAGCAGCGCTCTTTCGATTGGATTCTTGCCCCACGCCTTTGCAGAGGCAGGCTCTGCGCGGGAATGACAGCCATCCGCTTCCATCCTTGTGAATAATCCAGGTTAGTTGGCTATCAGATTGCGTTTTGCAGGGCGTGGAGGTCAGCCCCACAGAGGGCGGGTAGGTGGCGGGTGATTTTTTCAATCTCCCAGTGCCACCACTGAAGCCCTAGCAGAGCCTCTATGGTGGCCTCGTCAAAGCGATAGCGAATGATTTTGGCTGGGTTGCCGCCGACGACAGCGTAGGGGGGCACCGATTTTGTTACCACCGCCTGGGCCGCGACGATCGCCCCGTCGCCCACCTGCACGCCGGGCATCAGGGTGGCCCCGTAGCCAATCCACACATCGTTGCCGATGACGGTGTCGCCTTTATGGGGCCACTCGTCAGGCATGGCGCTCTCCCAGCCGTGACCAAAGATGGGGAAGGGGTAGTTGGTCAACCAGTCGGTGCGGTGGTTGCCGCCGTTCATGATGAATTTGACGTCGGAGGCAATGGAGCAAAACTTGCCGATGATCAGCCTGTCGCCAATGAAATCGAAGTGGTAGAGCACGTTGCGCTCAAAATTCTCAGGGTTCTCAAAATCGTCGTAGTAGGTGTAGTCGCCGACAACAATGTTGGGGTTGGTGACGATGGTGTTGAGAAACACCGTGCGGCTGATACCGGGAATGGGGCAGCGGGTGGCGGGGCTAGGGCCGAAGGTCATAGGGCTAGGGATGGTGGGAGAAAAATACCAAACTGTAGCGGTGATCTACGCGAGGCTACAGAGCTAATCTGCCTTATCAATCCACTCTTGGGTGAGAGGCTTCATAGAGAACGCAACCGTTATTGATAATGTCTTGAATGAAGAAATCGCCCATGTCCAGCCGCTGCTGAATTTGTGCGGGAGTGCGCGCCATCAGGTCGAGGGGGAAGGAAGACTTGAGCCGTTGGCGAATGGCGATCGCCTTTTGTACCGGCATTTCCTCAAAGGGCAAAATCACCAGCAAATCAACGTCTGAGTCTTCGCTGGGCTGCCCATAGGCGTAGGAGCCAAACAGAATGATCCGCTCTGGCTGAATCTTTTCGGCAATTTGCTGGCTGAATAGCTGAATCTCGTTTAAGGAAATCATCCTGTTTAACCCTTACATACCAAGTCAGCTCGGGATCAGTCGTTTTTCCAAAGGCATCCCCCTTCTGGACTTAGATTTGATTTATTTGCGAGGATCGGATTGGTCACATAAAGCTCAGCTCAATTATAATCACCGCCCCCAAATATCCTGGCTAGTACTCTGTGGCAGAAGTCAGCCAACTGTTCCTGAAACCTGACACCTAGCACCCCCAGCAAGGGTTGATCTATTTTTGCCAACCATTACTAGCGGCCTTAGCCAAGA
>JBGTOF010000194.1:0-2594 GCA_041742695.1 Elainellales cyanobacterium
CACCCCGGGTTTATCACCAGCATCAGCCAGCACCAGCCCCCAGGGATCGACAATGGCGGCATGCCCGTGAGACTGACGAATGCCATAGTGCTGCCCCGTTTGTGCCGGTGCAATCACATAGCAGGTGTTTTCAATGGCGCGAGCTTTGATCAACACTTCCCAATGGTCTTTGCCGGTATAGGCCGTAAATGTAGCGGGCACAAACAGCACCTCGGCTCCCATTTGCGACAGATGGCGATACAGCTCTGGAAAGCGGATGTCGTAGCAGACCGATAAACCTAAGTTGCCCAGGTTCTTAGACGCATAGACGGCGGGCATTTGCACCCCCGCCAGCACCGTATTGGATTCGCGATAGGTGTTGCCATCGGGCAGATTGACGTCGAACAGATGCACCTTTTCATAGCGGCTAAGCTCTGAACCGTCTGTATCTACCAGCAACGCGGTATTAAACACTTTGTTGGGGTCATCTGTCGGCACCGGAAAACCACCCCCCAGCAGCGTCACTTGATAACGCTGCGCCATGGTTTTGAGGAATTTTTCGCTGGCTTGGGCGATCGCTCCAGCTTGGTTCACCTTTTCCATCTCACCGCCCAAAAAGGAAAAGTTTTCAGGCAGACCGATGAGTTCTGCCCCTTGGCGCACCGCCAGTTCAATTAAATCTTCTGCTTGGGCCAGATTTTTGCTCAGGTCTGGCACACTGTTCATCTGCACAGCGGCAGCAAGGTAAGACTTCATCATTCAGATCAACGCGAAAGGGAAACCCACGGTATGTAGAACAAGCCGATTTAGAGCGCCATGAAATGGCTCAAGCTTCCCGCTCAATGACTGCGGCCATTGCTTAAGCTAGACGGGTATAACGGCGAGACAATTGGATGAATTGCTGGAGCGATCGCCCTAGCAGCTACCAGAGCGTATCTCATACAACCTAGACAGAGCCTAAAGGTCATTAAGACAAACCGCCACTCCAAGACTATTGCGATGGCGCCTAAAATCCAGAAATCATCAGAATTTTATCACTAGCGGCCCTACACAAACTAAAAAGGTATGGACTAGGCCAACTACCCGAGACCCAAAAGAGCGCGGGCCACATTGAGATAAAGCAACACGCCCAGCACATCCACAATCGTAGTGATAAACGGAGCCGACATCAGCGCCGGATCAAGCTTCATCCGCTTAAACAAAAACGGCAATGCTGTTCCTGCTGTAGCAGAGAGCACCGAAATACCCACCAAACTCACGCCCACCGAATACGCCACCCCCCAATTTCGTTCGAGGACATAGGCCCACACCGTAACGATCGCCCCCAGCATTAGGCCTAGCAGTAGCCCCGCAATCGCTTCTTTCTGAATGGTAGCCAGCGCTTTCTTGATACTGAGATCATCGGTATTCAAACCGCGAATCACCACGGTTGATGACTGCGCCCCAACATTGCCACCCGTGTCAATCAAAAGAGGGATGAAGAAGGTCAGTGCCACAACCTGATTGAGAATTGCTTCGCCTCCCTGCATGACTGCAGCAGTGCCCGTATTCGTCACTAACAAAATCAGCAGCCACGTCACTCGCTTGCGCGCCCGCTGAAACAGGTTGCTTTCAAAATAACTGTCGCCCCCAGCTGCAACCGCTCCAGAGGTATAGATGTCTTCAGTGGTTTCTTCTTCCACCACGTCCAGCACATCATCCACAGTGATGATGCCGACCAAGTTGCCATCGGTATCCACCACAGGCATGGTTAGAAAGTCATAGCGCTGGATGAGCTTAGCGACTTCTTCTTGATCGGTATCGGTCTGCACCGAGACCAAATCACGCGTCATGATGTCGCCAATTCGCTGATCCATCTTAGAGGTGACGAGCTTTCGCAAAGAGAACACCCCTACCAATTGCCCATCCCTATTTTTTACATACAGTTCGTAGATAGTTTCGACGAAATTAGCAGATTGGCGGATGCGAGCAAACGCCTGGGCCACGGTGAGATCTTCGGTCAGCGCCATAATCTCCGGCGTCATGATGCGCCCCGCTGTGCCAGGGCGATAGCCCAGCAGAAGAGCGGTGGCGTCTCGCTCTTGCGGGCTTAGCCGATCTAGCATGCGGTTAACCACACGGGACGGCAGCTCGTCGAACAGGCGCGCCCGGTCGTCTGGCGACATCTGGTTCACGATGTCGAGAAACTCTTGCTGCTGAAACTCGGTCAGCAAATCCTCTTGAATACTAGTATCGAGATACTCAAAGACCTTGATAGCTTGGCCTTTGGTCAAGAGCCGAAAGGCGATCGCCCGTCTTGCTTTGGGCAGCGCCGAAATCGCCTCAGCAATATCGGCTTCGCGTACCGGACGCAGCAGTGCCTTAGCACCCTCCAAGTTGCCTTGTTCTAGCATCATCTCAATCTGAGACTGCACCAGCTCTTGCAGCTCGGTGCGAGACCGGGTTGGAGTGGGCTGTGGCGGAATCTGCGTCATAGGCGTTGATAAGAGAAAGGCACAATGCAACTGTAAACTAGAACGCAATGCAAAATGGGAGTCTGCTGAGTGCTTCTGATGCATCCAACCGATCACCCAATCAACCATCTGGAATCTGGGCTGGACGTACTCCATGAGAGT
>JBGTOF010000221.1:0-63385 GCA_041742695.1 Elainellales cyanobacterium
CGCTTCAGCTCGTGTCGCTGCGGGCGCAAACGGATGGACGGCTGCTCAACCTATCGGTGGATGTGGGTGATCGGGTGCAGCAGGGGCAAGTAGTGGGGCAAATTGACGATCGCTTGCTCACCTCATCTCTGTCTCAAGCGCAAGCCGAACTGGCTGCTCGCGAATCTGAAATCTCTCAGGCTGAGGCCGAAGTCAGTGATGTGCAGACGCAGGTCGACCAAGCGCGGTTTGAATTGCAGCAGGCGATTGCCGATGCAGCTCGACTGCAAAGTTTAGCAGCAGAAGGCGCGGTAACTGAACAACAGGCCGAGCAGGCTCAGACCGCACGTAATACGGCGGAGCAGGCCGTGCGCTCAGCCCAAGAGCGGGTGCGCACCCGCCAGCGAGCAGTAGAAGCAGCACGAGGCCGCGCCGCAGCACAGCAGGCCACCCTGGCAGAAGTGGGGCAGCGCCGAGCCTACTCGCAACTTCAGGCCTCTGCCTCTGGAACCGTAATTCAGCGCTTCAAGCAACCTGGCGATTTGGCGCAGCCGGGTGAAGAGGTCTATCAAATCGGTGACTTTAGTGGCATTAAAGTCATTGTGCAGGTGTCGGAATTGGAGCTGGGCAGCATCCGCCCCGGTCAAGCTGCCACCGTGCGGCTAGATGCCTTCCCCGATCGCACCTTTGAGGGCGTAATCGAGCGCATTTCCCCCGCTGCCGACTCCACCGCCCGGCTGATCCCCGTCGTGGTGGTGATTCCCAATTCTGAGGGTCGCATCTCAAGCGGGCTGCTGGCTCGGGTCGAGTTTGCCGCCATGGGGCAGCCTCAAATTGTGGTGCCTGATGAGGCGCTAGAGGTGGGAGAGAGTGAGGCCAGCGAGGTGCTGTTTGTCGTCGAAGGGGAAGGCGAGGACGCTCGGGCGATCGCCCGACCGGTGACAGTAGGCGATCGCGCCGATAATCGGGTCGAAATTCGCTCTGGGATCAACCCGGGCGATCGCATTGTGGTTCGCAGCGGCCAACCGCTAGAGGATGGCAAGCCGGTTCGCCTCAGCATCCTGTCGCAATCGTCTGAGGAACCCGCATCCTCGCCTTAGTCCTGCTCCCACAGTTCCCCGTCCCTCCCAATCCCTCTTTTCTCACTGGCGCTCGCTTAGGAGGTCTTGGTAAAGTACTCGAGTCTGTGATAGTTCTCCCGCCCGCTGCCATCGGTAAAGGTGGTTCGCCAGCTCACTCGCAGTTGTCCGGCGCGGCTACCCCGTGTGAGTAGCGTTGCGTTCACCCGACGCGTCGCAAAGGTTTGATTAATAGTGCTAGTGAGCGATCGCACACCTACCAAGCTGGCCGACTGCAACCCCCAGTCGCAGTCCGTGGGGGAACAGGAGCCAAACGGGCGAATGTAATACCCCACCCGGGGTTCTGAACACTGCCCTGTTTCTGCATCACAGCGTCGAACATCATCACAGAGATATGCCACCTGAATCTGACGCATGCCCCGGGTTGCCGCATCTATATTGACCCACGTGCCCAGTAAATCGGGGGCAGAAGGGCTCACACACAATGCCGCAGCAGGTCGAGCACCGAGCCCCCAGCGAGCCAGCATTGCAATCCCAAACAGTGATCCTTGTATCCAAACGCGCCGTCGATTCATCACAGACCTCCAGGTGGTTCAAACGCCTAACGTCCACCCTAATTAGTCCGATCGCCCACTGCAGTACCCTCAAGGGTAAGAGTTGGCCCCCCTACACTCACCGTTCAGCACTTCCACGAGACATCTATCATGGCTCAAACCCACGACCGGCCACCCGCTAGCATTAGCTCTGTTGCTATTCGGCGTCACATTGGCACCCTGATGCTGACGCTCACGGTCATTGTGCTAGGCTTCTTTTTTCTCACGCGCCTGCCCGTTGATCTGCTGCCCTCTATCGTCTATCCCCGCATTGGCGTCCGCATCAACACACCGGGCATCTCGCCTCAGGTGGCCGTTGATGAAATTGCGCGCCCGCTAGAAGAAGCGCTCTCGGCGACAGACGGCGTAGAACAAGTGTTTTCGCAAACGCGGGAAGGCCAGGTCAGCATTGATTTGTACTTCCGCCCTGGCGGCAATCTCGACCGGGCTTTAAGCGATGCGACCGCATCCCTCAACCGAGCCCAGGGGCAGTTGCCCAGCGGGATTGATCCGCCGCGTCTGTTTCGGGTTGATCCCTCCCAGCTGCCGGTATATGAGTTTGCGCTAACGTCGCCGGGTCTGCGGGGTGTTGATCTGCGAACCTTTGCGGATGAAGATTTAGCCCGAGAGCTCAATGTTGTACCGGGGGTTGCCAGTGTCGATGTCTCTGGCGGCATCAATGAAGAGGTGCGCGTTAACGTGAGTCTGACCCGCCTGCAAGCGCTTGGCGTCGGGCTGCAACCCGTGCTGGATGAATTGCGCGATCGCAACCAAGATGTCTCGGGTGGACGGCTTCGCAGTGCTGATGCCGAATCTCTCACCCGCACCGTGGGGTTATTTGGCTCTGCGGATGAGCTCCGCAACCTATCTTTCGACGTTGAGGGCGAAAATGGCCCCCAGCGCGTCTATTTGCGCGACGTTGCAGACATTATCGACGGGGCGCAGGAGCAGGAGGTGTTTGTTAACCTCAATGGTCAACCTGCTGTCAAAGTGAGTATTCAGAAGCAGCCCGACGCCAACACGGTGGAAGTTGTGCAGGCAGTCCAGAGCCGATTGAGTCAGCTCCAAGCCTCGGGGCTGTTTCCAGAGGATCTGGTGATCACGTCCACGCTGGATGAGTCTCGCTTTATTCAAAACTCAATCTCTAATGTGACAACGGCGGGACTGACAGGTGCAGGACTAGCGGCGATCGCCGTTCTCCTGTTCCTGGGGTCACTGCGCCAAACCCTAATTATCGTCACGGCTATTCCGTTAGCGATCTTTACTGCCATCCTGCTGATGGGAATGTTTGGCCTCTCCATCAACGTGTTTAGCCTAGGCGGGCTAGCGCTGGGCGTGGGCATCGTGGTCGATAATTCCATCGTGATGCTAGAAAACATTGTGAAAGGCACGTCAGAACGCGCCGCTCAACGCCGCGCAAATGGCAATGGAGACACTGGAGCGCATCTCGCCTATGAGTCTGGTAATGGGCATTACAGCAACGGCCATAACGGCAACGGTCACGGCGACAACGGCCATTCAGCCGATGACCCTTCCCTTTCTGCTGAAGAAATGTTGGTCATGGCTGAGCATAGTAGCCAAGAATTAGAATCTGCGCTGGTCGCTTCTACCACAACCAACCTCGTGTCGGTGATGCCGTTCTTGTTGATTGGGGGCTTCATCTCGCTATTGTTTAACGAACTGATTCTCACTATTAGTTTTGCGGTGGCGGCGTCACTTGTGGTCTCGGTAACCGTGGTGCCCGCCCTGACCTCGCGGCTGTTGATGGTGAAATGGTCTAGCAATATTGGTGAGTTTTGGCCGCTACGGCAGTTTCGACTGCGGCTTGAGGGGCTAACCCGCTTGTATTTGCACGTATTGCAGCGGGTGCTGCGCCATCGCATTTGGGTGATTGGACTCGCGTTTTTGGTGTTGGGTGGCAGCAGCCTTCTCATGGTGGGCACGCTGCCCCAAGAGATTTTGCCTCGGATCAACACTGGGCAGGCGCGGCTTAACGCCAACTTCCCGCCGGGTACGACTCTAGTGGAAAACCGCACCGTGATGAGCGCGGTAGATGAGCTCCTGCTAGAACAGCCCGAGGTGCAGTATTCCTTCACCACGTCTGGCGGCGGTCTATTTGGGGGCAACACGTCGGTTAACGCCCTGCGCGGATCGAGCACGATTACATTGGAGCCGGGGACTAACGTTGCTGCATTTTCTGACCGCATGAGCCGCGAGTTGAATCGGTTAAATCTGGTGGACACGCGCTTGCGCGTGTCACCTGAAGGCGTCCGAGGAATTTCTGTCGGCAACTCGCCGGTGCGGGGGGGGGACATTGATCTGATTTTGCAAGGCTCAGACCAGCAAGTGTTAGAACAAGCGGGTCGAGACGTGTTGGCTGTGCTGGATGAGCAGGCTACCCAGGCGCAATACCGCCCCGATGCGGATGAGGCCCAGCCAGAGCTACAAATTCTGCCGAATTGGGAGCGCGCAGCCCAAGTGGGGCTGACTGCTCAAGAGATTGGCGATACCGTGCAAACGGCACTTTCGGGTTCAGTACCGACGCAGCTTCAGCGGGGCGATCGCCTAGTTGATGTGCGGGTGCAGCTCGCTGAAGGTGAAATTCAGCGTCCCTCTCAGCTGCGGCAATTGCCCATGTTTACTCAGGGCAATCAGCTAGTGCGGCTCGGCGATGTCGCCACGATTGAAGATGGCGAGGCTCCGGGGCAGATTCAGCGCATCAATCAGCGGCAAGTGTTTATCATTGCCGGGTCGCCTGCAGATGGGGTGACGACTGGTGAAGCCCTAGCAGAACTCGATGCCATTATGGACAGCATCGCTCTGCCGGATGGGGTGACGGTGATTGACAGCGCCAGTGCCGAAACCAATCGAGAATTGCAGCGATCGCTCGTTTTACTAGGGGGCTTAGCCGCGTTCTTGGTGTTTGTGGTGATGGCGGTGCAATACAACTCGCTGATTGACCCACTCGTGATTATGCTCACGGTGCCATTGGCGCTGGCAGGCGGCATTCTGGGTCTGTTTGTAACCCAAACGGCCATTGGCGCAACCGTGATTGTGGGCGTAGTGCTACTCGTGGGGATTGTGGTGAATAACGCCATTATTTTGGTGGAACGCGCCAACCAAATCCGCGAAGAGGTTGGGCTAGACCACCAGAGTTCTGTGCTGCAAGCCGCATCAGAACGCCTGCGCCCCATTCTGATGACCACTATCACCACAGTCTTGGGCATGTTTCCGCTGGCGCTGGGCGTTGGGGAAGGCTCAGAGTTTTTGCAGCCGCTGGGTGTGGTGGTCTTTTCGGGTCTGTCGCTGGCGACCCTGTTAACGCTGTTCATCATCCCCTGCTTCTACACGCTGCTGCACGACCCGCGCTGGCCTCAGCGTTTTCCTGGGAAAACCCGCAAGCGAGCCCAGCCCACACCAGAGGCACCCACCCCTCTACCTAGCCCCCGAGCCTGAGCATGGGGAGATTGCGGAGCCAACAGCGGGAAGGGCTGATGCTATGCGCGGGGCTAAGTCCACAGGTCCCTACTGTTAACTCACCAGGGCAAAACCCTATCAGTCAGGATGTCGCATGGTTTAGCCTCTGGTATTTTGCGTCTGTGGTGAGCACTAATCGAATGAGTTAACTCGTAATGTCCGCGCTACAGGCATCATGGGTTAGGAATTTGCCGACCTGACGGTTGGTTAGAGCCATTAGGGGGTTAGGGTAGACACAGTAAGGGTTGCACCGCACGCACTGCATCAATCTCGCTGCCAGCGCTGGATCTCCCGTGGGCAGCAAAATTTTGGTCTGTGCTTTAGACTAAAAGCGGCTTCTGGCAAGCTGCCCGCGTGATGCATGACGCGAGGTGCGCTGATGCTTGTTAGGATGTGTTTGGAATCCACACGGAGTCAGGGTTTCAAAAGCATTCTTGCCCCAATTGACGTTGCGATGGCTGTATGACCCAGACTGTTGATTTTTTGAGCCAATTGAATGCGGCCCAGCGCCAGGCAGTAGAGCACTACTGTGGGCCACTGCTCGTTGTGGCTGGAGCGGGATCAGGCAAGACGCGGGCGCTCACCTATCGCATTGCCAACTTGATTTTGAATCATCGAGTTGCTTCCGAAAATATTCTGGCGGTTACCTTTACGAATAAAGCCGCTCGCGAGATGAAAGAGCGGATCGAGAAGCTGTTTGCCGAGCAAGAAGCGCAAGCGCAACATGGAAAACCGCTAGAGGCGTTGGCCGCACGGGAGCAGACTAAGCTGCGATCGCACGTCTATAAAACTATCACTAAGGAACTGTGGATTGGCACCTTCCACGCCCTCTGCGCCCGCATTTTGCGGTTCGACATCGACAAGTATCAAGATCCTCAAGGTGGGCAATGGACGCGATCCTTTTCAATCTTTGACGAATCAGATGCCCAAAGCTTGGTCAAGCAAATTGTGCAGACCAAAAATCTAGATGACAAAAAGTTCGATCCCCGCTCTATCCGCTACGCCATTAGCAATGCCAAAAATCAAGGGTTTGCCCCTGCCGATGTCGAGCGAGAGCAACCCAACTATCGCGGGCGCATCATTGCGGATGTTTATACCGACTACCAAAAGGCGCTGTCAGGCAACAACGCGGTTGATTTTGACGATTTGATTTTGATGCCAGTGAAGCTGTTTACGCAGAATGAGCAGGTGCTGGACTATTGGCATAAGCGCTTTCGCCATGTGCTGGTAGACGAATATCAAGACACCAACCGCACACAGTACGACCTAATTCGGCTGATTGTGACCAATGGCAAATCGGCCACTGAGTTTGATAACTGGGCCTATCGCTCAGTCTTTGTGGTGGGTGATGCGGATCAGTCCATCTATTCGTTTCGGGCTGCAGATTTTCGCATTTTGCTGGGATTTCAGGAAGACTTTGGCGATGGATTGCCCGACGATGATACCCGCTCAATGGTGAAGCTCGAGGAAAACTACCGCTCTACCGCCAACATCTTGCAAGTCGCCAACCACCTGATCGAAAACAATACCGAGCGCATCGATAAGGTGCTGCGCCCCACGCGGGGAGAGGGCGAGTCGCTCTTTGTGTTCCGCGCTGATGATGAGGCGCTAGAAGCCCAGTTTGTGATTGGGCAAATCCAGCAGCTCCGCAGCAACCATCCCGAACTAGATTGGGGCAGCTTTGCGATTCTCTACCGCACCAATGCCCAATCTCGCGCCTTTGAAGAAGTGCTGATGCGCTTTAGCCTGCCCTATACCATCGTCGGTGGGCTGCGGTTTTATGATCGCAAAGAAATTAAGGATATGCTGGGCTATTTGAGGGCGATCGCCAACCCCAACGATAGCCTTAGCATTGAGCGCATCATTAACACTCCCCGACGTGGCATCGGCAAAGCCACAGTCGATCGGCTCAAGCAGGCCGCCCAAGAACTCGGCGTCCCCCTGTGGACGATTCTGCAAGATGACACCTCAGTGCAAACCCTAGCAGGGCGATCGGCCAAGAACGTCATTGGGTTTTCGCACGTGTTGAAGAAATGGCAAGATCAGGTGGAAACCCTCACCGCGTCCCAGATTCTACAAGGTGTGGTGGATGACTCTGACTATGTCAATGATCTAAAAAATCAGGGCACCGACGAAGCCCTTGACCGCATTGGCAACGTGCAAGAGCTCTACAACGCCACCCTGCAATTTGAGGAAGAAAATGAAGACAAATCTCTACTGGCCTTCATTGCTAACGCCTCTCTTGCGTCTGATTTAGACAACCTAGAAGAAGGCAAGTCGGCCATCTCGCTGATGACACTCCACTCCTCCAAAGGCTTGGAATTTCCGGTTGTCTTTTTAGTGGGTATGGAACAGGGGCTATTTCCCAACTACCGCTCGCTAGAAGATCCAGCTGCTCTCGAAGAAGAGCGCCGACTCTGCTATGTGGGCATCACCCGGGCTCAAGAGCGACTGTTCCTCACGCACGCCCGTGAGCGTCGTTTGTATGGCAACCGCGAACCCGCTAGCCCTTCACTGTTCCTAGGCGAATTGCCAGTGGATATGCTGCTGAGCAATACCGCTACCGCGATCCCCAAGCGCATGACCACGTCTATCCGCTCAGTCAAAGACAAGCGTCAAGCCGCAGATCTGCCCGGCACCCACGCAGACGACTGGACTGTGGGCGATAAGGTGGTTCATAAAGGGTTTGGTGCGGGTCAAATCACCCATATTTTTGGCGCTGGCAACAAAATCTGCCTGGCCATTAAGTTTCCTGGGCTGGGGCAAAAAATTGTCGATCCTAAACTGACGGCGCTCCAGCGGGTTGAGTAGTGCGCATTGCAGACAGCGGGCATGATTGCGGTGATTGGTTCACCGTGTGGCTGCGGCTATGGATGGTGTAGTGGATATGAGCGGCGATCGCACCCTCGAATCTATAAAGTAGAGTGAAAGAATACGACAAAACCGCCCTGAGGGGCTGATGCAAGCATCAGCCCCTCAGGGCGGTTTTTCAAGAACCACTATTGAAGTAAGTCCAATGACGTCGTCAGAGTCTAGTGTGATAAAACCTGCACATAGGCTGAGCCATCACACTAAATAGACCTACTCCACCGACTATCCCTATGGGAGAAGACCCGCATCTAAAAGATCACCCAGTCAAGGGATACCCAGCCACCGTTTGACGTAAATGGAGACAACCGCCCCCAACCGCCCGCTGTTTCAACGATTTGAATGCGCTCTCCAGAGGCGATATCCCCAGTGATGGGGAAGCCCACACCCGGGCCCGACCGCACATTCAGAGGACCACCATTTGTGCTGATCAGGGCGTTGCCGATGGCGCCACCGCCACCGCCACCGCCACCACCGCTACCTTCAACAGTCCAGTCCATCGAGATCCATCCGCCGCCAGCAATGCTATACCAGCCGGCTTGAGCACCTGTGATCCCTACGGTAGTGCCATTGGCCAAAAAGTCGATAGCCGGAAAGCCCGCACCAGGGCCACTGCGCACCGCCAACTCACTGCCATTGGTGGAAACCGTAACGAAATCGGGGCCGCCGATGCCGCCACCGCCACCGCCACCGCCGCCGCCGCCGCCACTGGAGATCCAATCTCCAGAGACCCAGCCGCCGCCAGATAGCAGTGCCCAGCCGCCGCTAAATTCCACGACAGAGAGGCCTGAGCCGTTGGGGATGAAATCGATCACAGCAAACCCAGCACCGGGACCCGAACGAACCAGCAGGTCGCTGCCGTTGGTGGAGACCACATAGTTGCCGCCGCCGCCGCCGCCGCCACCGCCACCACACCCTTGGCCAATGGCATAGGGGCTTTGAGTATCGGCTGGGTCAGCTAAATTCATCGCACCAGCAGTTGCTGGCCCTACGACACCGTCTGCAAATAAGCCAGCGGCTCTTTGAAAGTTAATCACCGCAGATTCGGTGGATGGCCCAAAGACATTGTCGACGCTGACGGCATAGCCTTGGTTTACTAGAGCACTCTGAATGCTCCCGACTGCTGGGCAAACATCATTAAACCCAACCACAGCCTGTGCTTCAGGTGTGGCGGTAGTTAGTGTGCCGACCACAGCTACCGTAGATAGAACCCCTAACCAAGCAGAGCTGGGAATTTCCAGACCAAGTTGCAGTTTAGGGGCAGAATTGGGGTCTTCGTAATCAACCGCAATATGTGTAAATGCTAGTGTTTCCATGGAGCTCCTCACTCGCTTTGTAGGAGTTTTTGTACAGTTGTTTTGAGCGTTGATGCTGTGAAATTCGGACAGCGAGAGGCATGACATTACTTTAGCCGTGAGGATTAGGAAGATAAGTGCCTAAACCTACATAGAATGCAAACCCGGTGGTACTGTCCTTCTAAGTTTCGAAATATTTCGAAACCCAGAGATTAGCTCGGTGCAAATTTTGGGAATAACGAAGCAGATTGCAACGATTACGTTTCAAACTACTAAGTGATCCATCAAATCAGCACTGGTATTTACCAACAATACCAAAGCTAACGGCTTTGTCAAAATTATGCTACGAGTTACGAAAAATGGGAATACCTTTTAAGAATTTATTTTGAGTTCAACTCCGATTTTACTGTTAAGATACTTTGCTGCCCTTTCATGATTAAGGCAGAAAGATCAGGGCGCAGTGGGGTCTAAAAAGAAGGAACACCCAGGGAAAACCTGGCCGAGGCGGAGTCTCTATAACTTTTGGAGGCCTTTATGTTGGCAGACAACTCAAGATCGAAACCTTTTTCCATTCATTTCAAAATTAGGGCAAAGGATAACGATTAAGGCTCAACCGCAAACCATAAGGAACTTATAAGGATGCATGGGTTGCTCTAGTGGTGATATTGGATTAATTAATGAAAGAACTGTCCATATATAGCGTGCTTGTTTTGTTGAAGAAATAGGGTTTCGTGGGTAGGCAATTAACGCGAATGGAATGTGGAAGGCTGCGTTATTAGAATTTGTAAGAGTGGCAGATATCTGCGATGAATGTTCTGAAATTTCTGTTTGTTCGTCATGCAGAATCTGTAGGAAATGTGCAGCGGCGCATGCAGGGATGGGGCGAGTTTGATTTGTCGGAACAGGGGCGATCGCAAGCTCAAACGCTAGCCCAAACACTAGAGCAAGAGTCATGGTATCCCTCTCATTGTTATGCCAGTCCCCTCCAACGCGCCGTCCAAACCGCGCAAATTTTGGTTCAGAGGGGTTGTACTCCTGTAGAGACTGCGAATAGCAGAATCGTTAAACCAACGACCTTAGGTGAGTCTCTATCGCCGTTGCCGATCGTATTAATGGACGACTTAGCCGAACATCAGAATGGCGTATTGCAGGGCCTCACGTGGGCCGAAGCAAAAGCTCGCTATCCAGCACTCACTACACAATTAGAAACTTCACTCGATTGGATCCCCATTCCAGACGGGGAGACTCTAGAGCAAGGGCGATCGCGCGCCCAACGCTGCATCACTACGTTGCTCGATCAGCACCACAACGGCGATCGCCTCCTAATCGTTACCCATAGCTGGATCCTGCAACACCTAATTGCCTCGCTGTTGGGGTGCGATCGCACCTGGCAGTTTCCCACCGATAACACCGCCCGATTTGAACTATGGATTGACCGCGATCGCTGGGATAACTCTCCTCCGGCTCAGTGGAACAGCAGTCTCTGGCAAATCCGCCGATTCAACGATACCCAGCACCTACAAGATCGTCCTGAATTGTCGCGGTTGATACAGAACAGTTGACAGGTACCACTCTGTCTAAGATGCGATATGGTTGATGGTTGTCAGGAAATCCTCCACTCTCTCGAAGATGGATACGATAGATGTTGTATAGTGCAGACCTCATAAAGGCTGCCGGACTATTCCCCAGCTATACCTGTGTAGTGGTTTCAAACGTCCACATTGAACCGTAATTTAGAGATTGAGCTACCAAAAGCTGAACATTTGCCCTGAGCGACGGGCTTACACTGCGTGGTAGGCAATTAGATTGTCTAGACTCGTTTGCCGAGATCGTGCCAAATGCCAACGGGAGAGATAAGCGACTGAGCCCTGGTGCTGTTGGCTCTTTTGCACCAAATTGTTAACTTGTATTGCAATTGTTCTTGCCCAGTTTTGTGTTCTGGGGTCACTACCACCGTTATCTATGAACTCAGCTATGGTTCATCCCGCCATCAACAACATTTCTCGCCAAGCCCGTCAGGGAAGTGTGTCTGCCATCATTCAAATTTTGAATGAGCAGCTAGCAGATTCTGGTGTGCGAACGCGCGCCATGCTGGATGACGGCGTACTGCAACTGCTCTGTGAGGCAGTTAGCCCCGACCTGCTAGAGCAAGAGCCTCTAGTGGAGCGCATTCGCCAAATGTTAGAGGCGATCGCCCCCCGCAACATCCGCCGAGTCAACATCAACAGCCGCATTGTCAAAGAGCAACAGCTGCTGTGGCTCGATGAAATCAAGCGCAATCCTGATCAGGAACTGCTGTGGCAGCAAGCGATCAAGCTAACACAGCCCAACCCGATTAAGCGCATACTTGAAGATCGCAAGCTAGCGCATTTTGATGATCTCGCCGATGTGCCCAAATCTGCCCGCACCAACCAGCGAGACAACCGCTCATTTTGGCGTGGCATTGTGGTGGGTGGCATTAGTCTGGCAGGGCTGCTGGTATTGGTGGGTTGGGCGGTGAGCAATTGGTTGGGGCTGGATGTGATCTCTCAGCTGGGTCAGTCGCCCCCGTCCCCTGAAACCCCCGCTCCTGCACCCGCTAACCAGCCCGACCCCTTTGTGCAAGCGGTGCGCCTCGCAGAGCAGGCCGCGCAAGAGGGGCAGACCGCGGCCACCGTTGCCGAATGGTTGGAAATCGCCGGGCGTTGGCAACGGGCATCTGATTTAATGGCGCAGGTTGCAGAGAGCGACGGTCGCTATCCCACTGCCCAAGATCGGCGGATTCAGTATGCGCAGAATAGCCGTGCAGCGCTTCAGCAGGCTGAAAACGCGAGCGACGATAATTAATGCCTCTCTATTACAGGGTTCTCATTACAACTAGCGATAAGAATAGCTTCATCCTAGAAACCACCCGCTAGAAACTACCCTAGAAATCACTCGTTAGAAACCAATCGTTGAAAGCCGCCGAATGACGGGAGCCATCTCTTTGCCTGCGGGATGGTAGCGGCTCTGGGCGCGTGTTGCGCTAGATTTGGGAACCCGCTCGGGGAAAGCGATGCGTACCGCACTATGACTTAAACTAAGGGAACACAGCGGAATTTGGTAGGATGCTGTCGGTCGCGTGATTAATCCAGGCTAGAGGATATCAAAGACTATGGGGATGCTGTCAAAAGGGTTTGAGGTTGAGATATTCACAGGCACGCCCCAGGGTGACATTGTGGGTTTTTCGGATCAGATTGTGGCGAATCTGGATGGCTTTGTCCGCGAGCCTGATACGCGCAATGTGGAATACACCACACCGCCGCTGTACCGCTATGAGCGGTTGCTGTGTGAGCTAGTGCGACCTCGGACGCTGCTGCGGCAGTACCTTCAGCAATTGGGCGGCTATACTCTGGTTCCCGGTAGTACGCTGGCGCTGGGTGGGGGCGATCGCTTCCACCGCTCTGACCCGCATAACCCCTATCACACCTACATTGAACAGACCTACGGCACGACGGTCGTCACCGCCAGCATCCACATTAATATTGGGATTGCTGATGCCGAGACGCTGATGCGCGCCTGTCGGCTGGTGCGGATGGAAGCCCCATTGTATCTGGCGCTGAGTGCGGCCTCTCCCTTCCTAGACGGTGAGGCTACAGGTAGCCACTCCACCCGATGGAGCCTGTTTCCTAAAACACCGACGCATGTGCCGTTGTTCACTAGCCATGCCCACTATATTGATTGGACGGCGGAGCAGCTGAAGCGGGGCACAATGCAAAACGTGCGTCACCTGTGGAGCTCGGTGCGGCCTAATGGCGATCGCCGTCCTTACACTTTGAACCGTCTAGAAATGCGAATTTGCGATTTGGTGACAGACCCTGTTGCGCTGTTAGCGATCGCCGCTCTGCTAGAGGCACGAATGCTTCAGGTCATTCAAGACCCTAGCCTCGATCCGTTAGAACAAAGCCAATTGCCCGCCGCAACCCGTGCGGACGATTTAGTGGCGATCGCCAATGCCAATGAAACCGCTGCCGCTCACCACAGCCTAGATGCCGAGCTGCGGCACTGGGTAACCGGTCGCCCTATCCGGGCCCGCGACTGGATTCAAGACCTACTGCATGAGGTGGCTCCGACCGTAAAGCAGGCTGGGTTTGGCTGTTTTTTGCAACCCATTCACAAAATTCTGCGCGAGGGAAACGAAGCCCAGCGCTGGCTAGCGCTCATGCAGCAAGGGCTTGATCCCCAAGCGGTAATGGTGCACGCGATCCAAGAAACTCAGGCGTTAGAACAGGCGCTTATAACCGAGATATGCCAGCCGCTTGTGGCTTAAGCATAGTGCTACGCCCTAAACATTGTTTGCTGAGGCGCTAGCGCACTGAAGCGTCAAACCAAAAGTCTTGCCCGTGGGTGGTCCCGTTTGCGTCCCATAGGCAGACTGTACAGAAGCATTAAGTTTGAGCATTGCTTAGAAGATAGTGGGAATGCTATGGCTTCAACCTTAATACTCGCTAATTTCCTATAGGTCATGATTGATGTGGGGCGGACAAGGCTGATGCAATCGTGTAACCCCGCTAAACTTAGCTAGATGCTTGGTCTACACCCAGGCTCGGCTGTTGCAAGAGTGATTAGAAAGGGCGACGCTTCTCTAACCGTTATTCCACCAGATCCTGAGTTCCAGCCGTTGGGAACCGTCGTAACATCCTGCAATACATAGGATTTGATGAGGAGTTAACGCCTGAGCTGAGATGTGATTAAACCAAAGGATTCCAATCACGTGAAAGGCATTCGCTGGTGCGGCTTGTCGTTCGCCCAGGGGTGCAGTGACGGCAGGCTCTTGGCCGCATCATCAAGGGCAGTCAACCGGGAATGGGCGTAGAGGGCAGCGAGTGCATCTGGCAGCAAGGCGATGAACGATCAGGTAATGAATCCATCGAACCCACTTGGCACAGTTGAGGATCTGTGCGATCGCCTGCACGCCTTACAGCGGGATACAGCCCTATTGGTGCGATCGCCCCAGCACGCTGCTGATTTAGAGCGGGCGATCGCCCGACTCCAGCATCAGATTCAAGCCCTTCAAGAGCCTTCCCTTCCCCCGTGGCAAGAGGCTCCAATTCATGTGTCTAGCCCTCATCCGATTCAGGCTCTGTTGCAAAATGGCGACGCCATTGGCCAAGCCCTGCTCAACAGTGGGCATCAGGGCATTGCGGTGTTTGACCAACAGCTCATCTGTCAGGTGTGGAACGGCATGATGGAAACGCTGATGGGCCATTCAAGGGCGATCGCCCTTCACTGCGCCCTACTCGACATCCTCGACATGCTAGAGCCAGAGGATGTGGACGACCTACAGCAGCGCGTGCTGCAGGCTGGTACTAGCATTGGCTTTGACCGCTGGACGACTGAAGCCGCCGATGCGAATCGGCACTACATCAGTTTGCAATTTAGCCCCCTTTACAGCCCCGAAGGGCCGCTAGTAGGCGTTTTGCTAATTGCCATAGATTTGACCCCGCGCAAGCGGCTTGAGCAACGGCTCCGGCAGTGGGCGTTGCGTGAGGCAGCTCTCAACCGCGTGATTCAACTCATTCGCGATCCGCTTGATTTAAACCAGGTGTTTATCACGGCCGCCCAAGAACTGACAACCGTCTTGCAGGCTGACCAAACCGCTATTTTTCAATACACTGCCGCAGGGTTGGGGTTTGGGCGGTGGCTGGGCCTTGCCCACTATCGCGAAGCTCAGGGCTTGCCCAGCGCGTTGGGATTAGAGTTCTCCACCTCCCACAATTCTGATGATCAACTACACCAGGGGCATTCCTGCTACGCCACCCTCGACCCGTCACCCAATGACGCAACGAGTGCAATCACGACTCAGCTCATGAAGCGGTGCCCTGGCGGATGGCTGATGCTGCCGCTGTGGGTAGACGGATGTCTGTGGGGCGGGGTATCGCTACATCATCAGGCGCGATCGCCCCTGTGGACAGCGACCGATATTGATTTGGCGCAAACGGTGACTACGCAGTTGGCGATCGCCATTCAGCGCACCTCGCTCTATACCCAAGTGCAGCAGCTCAACATCAACTTGGAACGGCAGGTGCGAGCAAGAACCGCAGAACTGCAACTCGCCTCTGATTTTGAAGTAGCCCTCAAGCGCATCACCGACCGCGTGCGCGATAAGTTTGGATGAAACCCAAATTCTCCAGACTGTGGTGCAGGAGTTGGCGCTGAGCATGGGAGCACTCTGCTGCAATGCTGCCCTGTTTGACCTAGATGCCCAAACCTCAACCATCGTCTATGAATACACCACCGTGCTGACTCCGTCCCAGGGGCGGCGTTCTGACATGGCGGCGTTTCCTGAACTGTATGAGCCGCTACAGCGGGGTGAGTGCTTTCAGTTTTGTTCGCTGTTGCCCCATCCCACTCGGGGACGGGTCGCCTCTCTGGTGTGCCCCATCCAAGATGAACAGGGCGTCATGGGCGATCTATGGTTGGTGAGCCCCAGCTTTCATGCCTATGCCCAGGCCGATATTCGATTGATGCAGCAAGTGGCCAATCACTGTGCGATCGCCCTCCGCCAAGCGCGACTTTATCAAGTGGCCCAGGGGCAAGTCGAAGCGCTAGCGCGGCTCAATCGCCTCAAGGATGACTTTTTGAGCACCGTATCTCATGAGCTGCGCACACCCATGTCTAGTATTAAAATGGCCACCCAAATGCTAGAAGTGCAGTTTGAGCAACTCACTCCTCTGCCAGAGGATGCACCCAAACGACAAACCACGCAGCGCTATCTGCGAATTTTGCGCGACGAGTGCCAGCGCGAAATCGACCTGATCGATGATATGCTCACCCTGTCGCGGCTAGATGCCGCCGTAGAGCCGCCGATGCTCAGCGCGGTGCACCTGCAAGACTGGATTCCGGCGATCGCCGATGCGTTTGTCGATCGCATGCAGAGCCGCCAGCGAACCCTAACGGTAACGGTGCCTCTCGGCATTCCCTCTTGCACAACGGATTCCTCGTATTTAGAACGGATTCTGACAGAGCTGCTGACCAATGCCTGCAAATACACCCCCGCTCAAGAAACGGTGGCGATCGCCGCAACTGCTACCACCCACCACGCCACCATCACTGTCAGCAACACCGGTTCCTATATTCCAGCAGTGGAGTGCGATCGCATCTTTGAAACGTTTTACCGCATTCCCAACCATGATCCCTGGAAGCATGGCGGGACAGGGCTAGGGCTAGCGTTGGTCAAAAAGCTCACCGCTCAGATCGGCGGCACCATCGTCGTCCATAGCGATCCGCACCTCACCACCTTCACCTTGACGATCCCGCTACATCTGCAGTCTCATACAGTTTGATGTTGCTTAATTTCAGCGAATTTCCCCTATGGATACATGGATAACTGCCGTACAAGCCGTCTGGGCGTTCATCATGGGAGCCTGCATCGGCAGCTTTCTGAACGTGGTAATCTATCGCATCCCGGCGGGGCGATCGCTCTTGCATCCACCGTCCCACTGTCCGGCCTGCCAAACTCAGCTCAAACCCCACGACAATGTGCCGGTGCTGGGCTGGCTGTGGCTACGGGGGCGCTGCCGCTACTGCGGAATCCAGATTTCTCCTCGCTACCCTTTAATTGAGGCATCGACTGGGCTTTTGTTTGTGGGCGTGGCGCTGCGGTTCAGCGGGTGGGTTCCCGTCATTGGGTTCTGCCTATTCGTCAGCTGGCTGATTGCGCTGTCGTTCATCGATCTAGATACCCTAACGCTGCCTAATAGCCTTACTCAATCTGGGCTGATAGTAGGTCTGGTGTTTCAAGGTGTGGCTGGTAGTTTAGAGAATACCTCGACGTTAGCAGGGCTGGCCCCTGCATTGATGACCGGCATTGCTGGCGCGGGTGTGGGCATCTGGCTCTTCACTATCGTTTCGCTAGTGGGGTCTCTAGCGCTAGGGCAAACGGCCATGGGCGGCGGCGATGCCAAACTAGCGGCCATGCTGGGGGCATGGCTGGGTTGGCAACACTTGCTGCTGGCTAGTTTTCTGGCCTGTGCTCTGGGTGCAGCAGTGGGTGGCGGGGCGATCGCCCTTCGGCTGATCAGCCGCCGACAACCGATTCCCTTCGGCCCCTTTTTGGCACTGGCCGCTATCCTGACCCTCTTCTTTGGCGATGCCCTGCTCGCCGGATATCGCTCGGTATTCTTCCCCTCCCTTTAAAGAGTAACGATTTAGAAGAGTATTCCAATTAATCAAGCAGCCAGCCTATGCTCTCACCAAGAACTTGAACTAACGGTTGGCGCGCAAAACAATTTGCTTCTCTAAACCCATCTTGATGCATGACACAGTGATTGACGGTTCACCAACCGCTATAAATTTGGGCAGGCCATATGATGGGCAATACACAGGTATAGGACATTACCCGATGGGCACTTGGCGTTGCTGAATCACGAGATGAAGCTTGGAGGGACTGGGACATCGTCAAACTTGAGGTAGTGAAGTAACATACGCCTTCAGCGGGGCGTAGCCCTACGGACAGAGTGCGCCAGCATTTCTACGGACTTGAAGTAGCAAAGTGTTTTGCGATGCAGGCGGGCTAGATAGTGCCGTAAGCGAGTGTTTTTGCCCTCAACCTGAGTCATGTATGTCTTGCCAATATATCTGATCGCCCTCCGGAATGAAGCCAGGATGCACCGACACTCCTAATGCCTTCGGCGACATAGCACTGAGGCACGCAGCTCGCAGAACTCAGATGAGGAAAGCCGCTAGTCCTCCGGCCAGATAGGGAGATCATTCACCGCATCCATCGTCACCGACAGATAGGATTGATCGCGGTTGGGGATCTCAGTCAAACCAAAATAGCCGCGATCGCCATCATGCTCATGGGGGCCAATGGTAATGCTTTGGTAGCGTCCATCTCGACGAGCCCGGTTAAAGGGCGAGCCAACCGTCCAAGGCCAGCGAGAGGGAAACATAATGCCACCAATATCTTCAGTCCAGTCGGCTTCGCCCCGAAAATGAAACACCCGATCCGCCGACCTAAAACCATCCGTGCCATCAAACACCCCCCCAAACGACACTACCGTGATATCGCTCATCAACGTTTCCTGTAACCAGGGGATAGCTCCCAGAGCAACCTGAACACCACCACTGGTGCCCATCAAGATCAACCGTAACGGCTCCTCTCCAGTCTCGTGATTGGGGAGAGACTGGGCCTCATTCATCTGCTCCAAAATAGTGACCGCGATGCCCTGATTGTAGATTTCCCCGTAGCGACCATCTGCAGAGATGGCCACCCGCCATAAGTTCCGCATTTGGAGGATGATACGGGCTAAGGAGAAGCTTGTGTCAGAGGACTGATCCAACTCCCACAACCAATCAAAAACAGCCTGCCCGCCAATATTGGCCGTTGAGGCAGAATAGGGAAACACCTCACGCACCGCAATGCAGCTCGGATGAGTTGCTTCGATCTCGTCTAGCAGATCAGTTTCTCCATCGGCTAAAGCCTGGTCAGACGTATTGCCGACACCAGCCAGAAACACCACATAGCAACGACGGGGGGCGTCTGCATCAGAACTCCCCTGTTGCGTATCCTGCAGTTCGGCTAGCCGCTCTTCTAAGTCGCTGCCCCCTTTCTCAAACCACCACGAGAGGGTGCTTACAGGGGCGATGGTTCCCCAAACCATAAAAAAGAGGCCCAAAGAACCCATTAGCTTTGCCGTGTCGCCAATCATGCGACGTCCCAAGCTTTTGAGCAAACCACTCACCGGCTGTTCCTCACTCCTTCAATGGATAATCGTAGCCACATCCATTCGCACACACCCTCAACGTAACCGTCTGGTTCCATTAAACGTGAGTTTAGGCTCAGCTCAAACCCGTCTCACCCGGAACTGAGGGGATCAAGGCAAGTCATGGCAACTCCACTACTTCTCGGTAAAGTTCGGTCATCGGATCGGGAGCCTAAGGGAACAGGGGGAATGGCTGCCACCCCAAGCTATCGCTATCGCGGATAGATGCAGGCCAGACATGGCTGCAGCACAGCGCAAACCTAAAAATGTTGATACGGTAAGAGAGATGGATGTTCCGTTTACACCTCTCCCCTAAGGTAGCTGCTCGTGCCCCGTCGCTTTCGCCCTCATCACACGCAAGGGCATTCAACAAGACCCGAATCTGGTGTGCGGATCGAGTCTGCCTTTTTTGCGATGCTGATTAGCGCTATCGTAGGCGGGATCATCGGCGTTGCACTAGGCCTTAATTACGTCATTGAACGCACGCAAGTCTTGTCAAGCACAACCACCCCCTTCACCGCTGAGTATATGGGCACGATGCTGCTGCATTTTCTAGAAGGGTTTTTGGCTGTTGCTGTATCGGTTGCGGCGATGAGCGCTCTGGGCTTTATCGTAGGAATGGTGCTGCCAAAGCAGGTAGACGAGGTTCGAAACGCGTTGAATCGCTGGTTGTAAGATGGCAATCATGTCTGTGCGGCAGCGCTGCCAGTCTAATGGCCATAAGTCCCCTTAAGAACACGGAAAGGCATACATGAGCAAGTTGCGTTTGGGGCTAGAGTGGTTCTTAAATCCTGACCATGTGCCGCTGCTAGTCGGGTTAGAGAAAGGGTGGTTTGCGGCGGCTGGGATAGAGCTGGAGCTAGTAGAGCCGACAGAACACTTTGATGCGATCGCCGCAATGCAGTCGGGCGATATCGATCTGGCGGTGACAGAGCCGATTCACTTGGTAGATGATCGAGGGAAGGGGTTGCCTGTGGTGGGATGGGCGCGTTTTTTGCACACCAATGGCGGTGTCATGTATTTCAAGGGCGCTAACATTGAGCGCCCCCGCGATATGGTCGGCAAGCGGATTCAGTATCCTGGTGCGCCGGGGCCGGTAGGGATGGCGATCGCCCGTACCATGATCGAAAAAGACGGTGGGGTGTATCACGACGGCGACCTCACCCCTGTAGACAACGGCTTCTTCCACACCAATGCATTAATTGAAGATAAGGCCGATGTCGCCACGCTCGTGTTCTACAACTTTGAGGTGATTGAAGCTCGCCATCGGGGGCACGATGCTGATTTCTTTGCGCTAAAAGATTGGGGCGTACCCGACTTTTGTCAGCTCATCTTGATTTCGACACCCGAGGCGCTACGCCAGCGTCAGCCAGAGTTTCAAGCATTTCTTTCGGTGCTGCGACGGGGTATCGACTTCATTCATCAGCATCCTGACGAAGCCCGCGACATCTATGACCAGCGCACCGGTGCCTACTCGGACGATGCCATTGGCAAAGCGATTTATGAGGCCACTGTGCCCTGCTTTACCCACGACTTCTCGATGGCGATGGACTACTACGATCGACTCCAGCACTGGATGCACGCCACCGGGCAGCTAGCAGACGTGCTAGAACCCGGTGCGTACTGGACGAATGCGCTAGCGCTGTAATTAAACGAGCTGCCTATCCTTTGGTGCGCTTGATGTGATCCATAATCTGTTGCTTGCGGGCTGGAGAACTGGTGGCGATGGTTTTGCCAAATTCTCCTGTGCTGCGGGCTAGATGTTCCATAATTCGCTTCTTGCGATCGCTCATATCAGCCATAGCGTTTCTTAGAGTGCTCCAACTAAAAGGCAGAATTAGTCTTCTCGGTCTTTTACATTATGAATGAATGTAAACGCAGGGGTGATATCTGTGGCCTCACGCATTCCGTTGACCCATGCGTTGACAATCGGAAAAAGACGCTGCCATCCCGTCCCCATTTCGGCTGGTAAAACGGCTGGGATCATGAGTACGGGCTAAGCCAGTAGTGTCAGCAAGCCTCGTTTATAGAGGCTGAGGCAAGGGTTGTCTGCGCCGCTGTCTTTAAACTTGCTGCTGCTATCCACTAACCCGTGCCCTGAACCTCCCCCGATTGGAGGGTTGACGGGCTTTTGCTACCTCTGCTACGGTTTGAGCAGTGTTGAGAGATCAATAGCAACGTCATTTGCTCAGAGCGGCTTGATTTTGTGAATACCTATCCCTCGCGCGCCTATTTTTTTCGGCATATCCACAGCACCTCATGTTTAGCCCACGATTTTACTTTTATTGGTTTAGCTCGGTTCACCAAGGGTGAGTCCATTTTTTGATGGAGCCTTGGTGAACCGCAGAGCAACCTCTGCGGTTTTTTGTTGGTTAATTGATGGGGTGTTGAGGCCGATACTTGGCGTATTCCCCAGCCCTTGGGTTGATAGCTACATTAAATTCCCGCATTAAACGTCCGATAATTTTTCTCATCTCGTTCTACTCAATTCACGCACAGTTGCCATGTTGACCCCCATTTGCTTTTTTTACGGTTACTTTTTTTGGCCCAGCACTACTACCGGGTAACTTGGTCGCGCGTGATGACACCAACCCGGAACCTCCCAGGCTCCGGGTTTTTTAATGAAGGCATTGCCGCTTAATAGGCCAGCCGCTTTTACACCTTGTAATCAACCTCTATTCACTTACTACTACTCCGGAGAATGTTCATGCAGAAAGCAAAGCTCACCCTCAAAGTTGACCCTAGCCACCAATCGGTGGTGCGAATCTCAGACACCATCACCGTAGGCGGACAAGATCTGTGGATTGTGTGTGGCCCCTGCGCGGTGGAAGGGGGCGACCAGATGGAGGCAGTAGCGCAACGGCTGGCGATCGCCCCCATCCAAGGCATTCGCGGCGGCGTCTACAAACCCCGGACGTCTCCTTATGACTTTCAGGGCATGGGGCTAGACGGGCTGAAGATTTTGGCAGATGTGCGCGATCGCTATGGCCTGCCCGTCATCACCGAAGTCATGGCGATTTCTCAAATTGAGGCGATCGCAGCCCATGCCGATGTGCTGCAAGTGGGCAGCCGCAACATGCAAAACTTCGACCTGCTAAAGGCGCTAGGGCAGGCCCACAAGCCCATCCTGCTTAAGCGCGGGCTCGCGGCCACGCTTGAAGAATTTGTGATGGCAGCCGAGTACATCATGGCCCACGGCAACCCCAATGTTATTCTCTGCGAGCGCGGCATTCGCAGCTTCGACAGCTATACCCGCAACGTGCTGGATCTAGGAGCCGTAGTGGCGCTCAAGCAAATCACCCACCTGCCTGTGATCGTAGACCCGAGTCACGCAGCCGGAAAACGCGAACTGGTGCCCAACTTAGCCCGCGCGGCAGTGGCAGCCGGAGCCGATGGTCTGATTATGGAATGCCATCCCCAGCCCGAGCAGTCGGTGTCTGATGCGCGGCAAGCGCTGTCACTTGACGATATGGCAGCTCTGGCTCAGAGCCTCAAGGCGATCGCCACCGCCGTTAACCGTTCTATCCCAGCCGGAGTTGCCCCTGCACCCCGGCTGTCATTGGTTTAAAGGGAAATCAGCTCAAAATTACGGTCGCAGATACGGTTACCGATAGGGTGTTGAAGTGCGCTTTCCGAGAACGTACTTTAACACCATCGGGATCAATGTCCGGTTCTTTGAGTGGATGTTCTGAGTGCATGTAAGGCGTTTGCGACCCTTTTCTCACTCGGTTTAGCCAAGAAATGATTTGCTAGGTTTTCCCCCTTGTGGATGGTTGGCCCCAGCAACATTCCAGTGAGCGCGTGAGGTGCCGTTGAAGGGTTGGCTCCCGCTCTACTCACGCTGCAGCATAAAGAAAAATGGCTGCTCCATTCCCTTCAAATCCATCAGGCCCAGCACTGTGGTCTCATCTACCTTGCGAAATATATCGTGAATAGGGAGAGCGTCGTAGATCATGGTTGCACTCTCCTTGCCCCGATAAGTCGTTAAGCGCAGCCGAGCACAGGATCGGCGAGTAGACACGAGGGCAAGACACCCCTGAAACAGTTGCCCTATAACCGTCGATTTTGGAATGGGCGCCCAATCAAGCCAGCCGATGACTGGCATGAACCAAACCGGATCAACGTTAATTTTGTCACCCCATATGGTTGTGAACACGAGTGGATGAACATGGTCAGCGGAGTCAAACCGCTTGCCATGCCAGTGATAGGCCTCAAGCGCGCCATCTAGTGGGTGCTCAGTTGAGATGCCTGTCCCTTTCCAGGCACCCATCATGAAGCCGATCTCGACGGGCTCAAGGCTGTCAAAAATGGCTAAAGCTTCGGCAGTGCTAGCGCTGCCGCTTTCTACAACGTCAGACCACGTCTTCATGCAGATCTCCAACCGAAAAAAATTTGGGCGGCTTACTCAAGAGCATAGCGAATGCATAGCGCGCTGGCTTGGCGCGTTTAAGGCCCGCCGTGAACCGCGAACCCCAAACCGCTAAAGCCTGTCCCAACCCGCTGGGTCGAGTATTAATCGCCATGACTAATTGTTGAGACTGTGCTGATCTCGGGTTCGGCCAGTCGAAAAAGTGGTTAGACATACAGCGCAACCGTGAAATGCCGGAGTTTACTAAAAGAGTGAGTCTGGCGTTTCAGTAAATTCTCACACAATATTCAGATGCCCCTGGATGGTGAAGTATGGAAACATTTGCTTTTCTTCAATGGTTTGCTCGCACTGACGATGATGCTGAGGCTGTAGCTGCACAGGCTGCTCCAATGACCCCGCGGGCTGGGGCGATCGCCCCCTCTCAATCGCCTGCCGCAGTGCAAGCCCAACGTGAAGCCGACGAGCTGCAACAGCCCCGGTTTTGGATGATGCCTTAGGGTGTGCCATCAATTCTGACTAAATGCCTTGTGCGATGAGCGTTGACACGTCCGACCCAAAAAACAGGCTAAGGGCCGTGACCGTTGATTTCTGAACCATTAGCGGCTAAGTGATGACAGCCCCTAGCTGCGGAATAGGCGAGTGTACAGCGTTTCGTGCTGCATGCTGGCGATCGCCCAACCCCAGTTGCAGGCATAGAGCGACTCATCGGGGAGCGACTGCGCCGTTTCTACCGTCTCGTGAAGCACAGGATAAAGCTGCATCAGCAATCGCTGCCCAGCGGTTTGCCCTAGGGGAATGAGTTTGACCCCGGCATTGATCGCGGTCGTGAGCCAGCTGTGGAGATAGCCCAGCAGGGCGGATTGAACCGGGATTTGCCAATGGGCCGCAGCAATGGCAAACGCTGTTGCAAAATTGGTGCGATCGCCACAGGTCTTAAAAATAGGAGTCAAGGTTGGTTCTAACTCTTGCATCAGCCGCACGAGCGATCGCCCCATTTGCCAGCTTTGCAGCCGTACTTCTTCGGTGTCGCGCAAGGCCGAGAGCCACTGGTTCCACTGGGCGATCGCACTGTGCTGCCCTGCAGTGACGGCAGTGTGGAGGCGGGCGATCGCCACGGCATCTAGCCGCACTGCACCCGTCTGCAAGTCTTGTGTCAGCCAATTCTCAAATTCCGCAACCGTGGTTAACGAGCCCTGCTGCACCAGTGTCTCTAGCCCTTCAGAATAGGTGTAGCCGCCGACGGGCAACGCCGGGCTGGCCAACTGCAAGAGATATGCGAGGGAGGCGCTGGAGGCGGCAGAGTCAGTGGGCATGAGCATGATCAGCAGTATGGGAATGCGGTTTGGCATGACTGTGCGCCTCAGGGTCAGCAGCGCCGTGACTATAAGCGCCCGTCTCAGGATGAAAGGGGGCGATGCCCTCGCTCACCTGCACGCCGAGCTGCTCAAGCATGGCCTGTAGCACCGAGTCTGGCGACAGCCGCAGATAGGCGGCTGTAACCTCTAGCGGCACATGGCGATTGCCTAAATGGTACGCCGCACGCAGCAGTTGCAGCGGTGTATCGGCAGTTACCGTAATCACCGGTTCAGGCTTCGCGACAATCTGCACCGCACGATCGCCCGTTTCGGTCATCAATACATCGCCATCTTTTAACACTGTGCCGCGCGGCAGTTGCAGATACACTGCCTGTCCAGCCTCTGATTCAAAGCAATGGCGCGATCGCATTCGCTCGTCAGCGGTGAGCGCTAGATGCAGCGTCACCGTCGGCCCTGACTCCACACGTCGCTGGGTTAACCGCAGCATTGTCACTCGCCCACCTCACATCTATGGGTCATTTTAGAATCAAAATTTTGGGTTGTGAACTACCATACCCAACTCTTGAGGGACTAGGTGTCTGCATCAACCGGATCATCGTCATCCGCCGCCGCAGAGATGAACGGCAACACGAGAGATGCGGCCACCATCCCCACCGAGGCGCTGCCCGCTAGCAGCAGCCCAATCGGAATCCGCACCGTTTCCATGGTTAAAAATCGGAGAGAAACGGGTCTGGCGTTTTGAACGGATAAGAGGGCGATCGCACTCACCCACGCGGCCACAATAATTGAGGCTAAAACATTGATCATGACTTTAGCGTCTCAGAAATAACAATTCTGAAAGAGCACCTCTGAGCATTCCACGGCTTACTGCGTTCGATGCCCTATTTGTTCTGTCTAGGAACTCCCTGTCTGGTGACTACATAGTAGCGCGCAGAGCAAATCTCTAAGCTCAACGCAGGTGCGTTGCTCGTGGGAGGAACGGGGGGAAACCAGCGTCAGATCGGCGGCGGACTTGCCTCGTGGCAGAGAACCTTAAGCGTGGTGAGAGAGGCATCTTCGCAACCCGTGATCACGCCGCCTGCGGCCTGCACTTGCTTCAGATACTCCAGAGCCGTGGCGGTGAGGCGATCGCCCGGCAGCAGCACCGGAATTCCTGGCGGATAGGGGCATATCATCTCAGCCGAGAGGCGATCGCCCGCCTCTGCCAGGGGCACTGTTTCTGCTAAGGCAAAGAATGCGTCGCGCGGCGAGACTGGGGGCACTTGGATAGATCCGGGAGACTGGAACGGGGCGAGTGCGGCAATGGGAACAGCCGTTGGGGATGCGGTGGCGGCGATCGCGCCTAACCCCTGCACCAGTGCATCAATATCTGCCGAAGTATTGCCCAAACTAATAATAAAGGTGAGATGGCGCAGTCCGGGCAGCTCGCATGTGACCTGCCACTGCTGACTGAGACAGGCATCGGCAGCAAAGCCTGTCATCCCCAACGAGGATACATCCACCGTGAGGCGAGTCGGGTCGAGGGCGGCGCAGCCCGGTGCCGGATCAGGCAACGACAGCACCTTGAGATGAGGAATGGCCGCCAAGCGATCGCGCGCTTGAGCCGATAAGGCTAGCGTGCGTGCCATCAGGTCGGCTCCGTGGTGGGCCATCTGATGCCGAGCCGCATCGAGCGACGCCAGCAGCAGATAGCTGGGGCTGCTGGACTGCACTAAGGGCAGGGCACGACCGACCCGGGCTGGGTCAACCCACGGCCCCTGCAGGTGCAGCATCGATGCTTGAGTTAGCGCGCTTAGCACCTTGTGGGTGGATTGCACCACGAGGTCAGCGTCAGCCTCTAGCGCCGAGGCTGGCAACTGGGAATGGAAGGCCAGATGCGCCCCGTGGGCTTCATCCACAATCAGCGGAATCTGATGCTGGTGTGCCACATGGGCGATCGCCCTAACATCGCTACACATCCCATAGTAGGTGGGGGACACCAGCATCACGGCGCGAGCATCTGGATAATGCGCTAGGGCAGCGGCCACGGCATCCGGCGTGAGCCCATGGGCGAGGCCCCACTCAGAATCCACCTCTGGCTGCACAAAAATCGGATGAACACCGGCCAGAATCACCGCAGAGATAGCGGACTGGTGGCAGTTGCGAGGCAAAATCAGGCGATCGCCCGGCCGACAGGTTGCCAGCACTGCCGCCTGAAGACCGCAGGTAGACCCGTTTGCTAAAAACCAGGTGTAGTCTGCCCCAAACAGCTCTGCCGCCAACGTTTGCGCTTGGGCGATCGCCCCCTCTGGCTCAAACAGGTTGTCGAGTGCGGGCAACTCTGGCAAATCAGCGCGAAACACCGTCTCACCCAGGAGTTCCTGTAGCGCGTGTGGAGTTCCCCGCCCGCGCTTGTGCCCCGGAGTATAGAAGGCTGCATCAGGCGCATCCCGACAGTGTCGCAGGGCTGTGACTAAGGGCATCGCATCTTGCGACAAAGGCTGAGAGTGAGGCAACTGCAATGATGCGGGCACAGAAGGGTGCATACAGCGGGATGAAGGGCAGGTGTACCAAATCGCAAATCGCGCCAAGAGGGATGTAACGGTGATCCCAGCAAGTGATGCGACAGCAAACAGGACTATGGAAGAGTGTGGTAGGTTTGATCAGTTCGGTCGCCATCAGTATCCGTTTCTGCTGCGCCCCTACGTCCTTTCTGTTGACGGCATCTCATCGGCAGACGGGTGGGGATTGCATTAATAGCTACTGGGTTTGCGCTAGCAGCAGCGATGCTAAAACGATGCGGATGCTGAACCGTTCATCACGGATAATGACACATTTGTAGGGTGCATTGGGGGCGCAGGTTCGTTCTTGATCACCCATGACTTACCCACTCGGCATGGCCTCATGACTACTCGCTCGTCTCGCGCTCGGCGCACTGGTTTTTCGTTTCAACCGTTGGATCGCATGGCGCTGGGCCTAATGGCGCTGCTGTCCGTGTTGATCACGGTTTTGCTGTTGATGGGCAGCACTACAGCACCCCGTGTTCGGGAATTCACCTGGCAAGATGCGCAGATTAGCTCGGCAGATCGCGCTTTTTTGCTCAACTTTACTCGTCCGATGGATCGCGACAGCGTGGAGCAGGGGCTGACCATTGAACCGCCCCTGCCGGGCAAATTTAGCTGGGCAGGGCGGCGCATGGCCTATACGCTAGATGAGCCAACGCCCTATGGAACAGAATTTACGCTCACGCTAGAAGGCGCGCGCGATCGCTTCTCTGACTCTGGCGACGGGCAAGTGATGCCAACCTTTGAGGCGAAGTTTCGCGCACGCGATCGCGCGTTCGTCTACCTTGGGGTTGATGGAGAGAACGCCGGGCGGCTGATGCTCAACAACTTGACCCAGAAAGACACCCAAGTGCTGACACCGCCAGATTTAGTGGTGATGGACTATACACCCTACCCAGAGGGCGATCGCATTCTGTTTTCGGCGAGCGATCGCGCCGAGCTAAACCAGGGCACGCTGAACCAAAAGCTCTATACCGTGACTACGGGCATTCACATCGACACTCTGCCCCAGACCCCGTTTGGGCAGGCGCAAGATTCTCGGAGCAATCGCTCCCGAGACGCGCAACCGCCCGGCATCATTAGCCTGGTGCTCGATAGCGACGACTACCAAAACCTAAAATTTGACCTGTCGGCAGATGGACGCTTTTTTGTAGTGCAGCGAGTAAACCGCAGCAACCCGGGAGACTATGGCCTGTGGCTGGTGCCCGAGGGCGAGGCGGCTCAGCCGCTTGATACGGAACCCGGCGGCGACTTTTTGATTGCCCCCGACAGTTCTACCCTCGCCATGGCGCAGGGGCAAGGCATGGCGATTTTGCCCCTCGGGGCCAGTGCCGAACCGCTTGACTTTTTGCCAAAGTTTGGCATGGTCATGAGTTTTTCCCCCGATGGTGCCGCTGCTGCGATGGTGCGGTTTAACGAAAATCCAGACAATCCCACTCGATCGCTGTTTCTAGTCACTAATCAAGGAACAGAGCAACAGTTGCTCGAAACCAATGGCTCGTTTCTCAGCGCTCAGTTCGACCAGTTGCGATCGCTCCTCTATGTCCTGATAACTCAGCGAATTGAAGCAGAAGAATACATAGAGGAGCCCTATTTAGTCGTGGTCAACCTCACCAATAACGAGGCCAAAACCCTGCTGAAGTTGCCGATTCAGCGCGATATTCAAATGCATCTGTCGCCTGACGGGCTAGGGCTTTTGTTTGACCAAGTGGTAACCGATGAGTCCGCTAACCCCGCTGATGAGGCAGTGTTGCGGGGGAGCGATGGTCGGGCGATCGCCAGCAGCCAGCTCTGGGTTCAGCCCATCCTCAAAGACGTAGACGGCAGCCCTAGCGCCATTGAGCCGCAGCCATTGCCCATTGCGGGCATTCGCCCCCGCTGGCTACCCTAGGCGAATCGTTTTCAGAGACTAACAAACTAGGTCCCATCCTCGTCCAAACTAAATCCGTTCGGTATGATCTAAAAACGCAGGATTTGGAGCAATTAGGGGGTTATGGGTTATTAACGGCTCCCATTCCAGTTTTTCCACTCCCAGACCAGTTTTTAGGTCATGATATTAGATCATGCAGGATAGTTTCATGCAGAAGGTTAGTGCAGCTACGTTTCACCGACTATCCTGACCAACGTGGGGCCAATAGTGGGTAAAGCCAACCCTCACGACTATCTAGACCCATGCAATAGAGGGATTAAACCCCCTCCAAAGGAAGATTCCATAATGCGTATAATTCGCTGATTCTAAGAATAATCCTAAGACGTAAGACTAAGACCTACGATCTTGAAATGATTAGGCTACTCATTAATTGTCCTGTTACTGCCCCCTGTTATTGATTGTTGAGTTGATTGCTGACCGTTCATTGTGCCCCCCCTCTATGAAAGTTCTCCGTCGATTTTTATTGCTGCCGCTGATTGCTTTGCTGACCGCTTCCCTTGTTGTAGCCTGCGGTGGTAGCGGCGGCAGCAATGGATCTACCATCCGTGTGGCATCTAAAGACTTCACCGAACAGTTCATCATCGGTGAAATGTATGCCCTAATTCTTGAAAACGAAGGCTTTCAGGTTGAGCGCAAGCTCAACCTAGGCGGCACCCCCGTGGCCCACGCTGGCTTGGTGCAAGGTGAGATTGACCTCTACCCCGAATACACCGGAACCGGTCTGCTGACGGTGCTCAACCTCCCTGCTGCTAGTGATCAAGACGAGGTGTTTCAGACTGTCTCTGATGGCTATAAAGAGCAATTCGACCTGGTTTGGCTAGAGCCTGCGCCAATGAACAATACTCAGGCGATCGCCATGACCCGCCAAAAGTCAGGCGACTTGGGAATCCGTACTATTTCTGACATGGCGGCTCAAGCCAGCGATTTGGTGATGGTTGGCCCGCCAGAATTTGAAGAGCGGGAAGACGGACTACCCGGTTTGCAGCAAGCCTATGGCAACTTTCAACTTCAGGAATACAAAGCCATTGACCCTGGCCTTCGCTACAAAGCACTGGTCGATGGCGATGCCGATGTCACGGTCGCCTTTGGCACCGATGGTGAAATCAGCGCCTTTGATCTCGTCTTGCTTGAAGACGATCAAAACCTCTTTCCGCCCTATCAGGTCGCACCTGTGGTGCGTCAGGCCGTACTGGATGAAAATCCGGGTTTGGCAGATGCCCTCAACGCCCTTGCCCCTCTGCTCACGGATGAAACCATGCAGCAGTTGAACTATCAGGTCAGCGGCGAGCAGCGAGAGCCCGCCGACGTCGCCCGTGACTTCCTCACGCAAGAGGGGATGCTATAACCGTGAGCGCTATTCACTTCGATCAGGCTGTGCTGCGGTTTCCCGGAGCTAGCCAACCTGCGGTTAACCGCGTCACCTGCGACATTGAAGCCGGGCAGTTAGTCGTGATCTTAGGGCCCAGTGGCTGTGGCAAAACCACTCTGCTCAAAATGGTCAACCGTCTCTATGAGCCAACCCAGGGCACGATCTACCTCCATGGAACTGACATCCGTCAGATGAAGGCGACCACCCTGCGTCAACAGATTGGCTATGTCATTCAACAGTCGGGCTTATTTCCCCATATGACGGTGGCGCAGAATGTCGGGGTAGTTCCCAAACTGCTGGGCTGGTCACGCACTCGCATTCAGGCGCGGGTCGATGAACTGCTTGATCTGGTCAAGTTGCCACCCGAGGACTATCGCGATCGCTTTCCGGCTCAGATGTCGGGCGGGCAACAGCAGCGGGTTGGGGTGGCGCGGGCGCTGGCGGGTGACCCCCAAGTGATTTTGATGGATGAGCCGTTTGGGGCGATCGACGCGATTACCCGCACCAGTTTGCAAAATGAAATTCTGCGGCTGCAGCGCCAGCTCAAGAAGACGATCCTCTTCGTGTCTCACGATGTAGAAGAAGCGCTGCGCCTAGCCGATCGCATTTTGATTCTCAAAGCTGGGGAAGTGGTGCAATACGATACGCCCTTCAATATTCTTACGAAGCCGGTGAGCCCCTTTGTTCACAACCTGATGGGTGCTGACGACATGGTGCGCCAGCTTAGCCTGCTACGGGTTGAAACAGCGATGGTTGATGCACCCGCTAATTTTCACAATGGCAGCGAACCCACCATTGCCCCCCACGACAGCCTGCGCGAAGCGCTGTCTCTCATTCTCCGCACGGGTGCACCTCAGCTCACCGTCGAAGATGGCGGGGCAGTTGTTGGCGTACTGACTCTGGAGCATATTCGCGATTCCGCCAGCGTTGCCGCTTAGTCGCGTCACAGGGCAGATCCCTATGATCCCTTCTCCCCCGTTATAACCATGCTCTACCTGCTCAACAACCCCGGCATTATTTGGGGCTTTGTGTTTCAGCATTTGCAGATGACGTTGATTGCACTGCTGGTAGCGATCGCCCTAGCGCTTCCGCTGGCGCTGCTGGTCTACCGCTATCGCTGGCTGAACGTGCCCGTGCTGGGCACCTTGGGGATTTTGTATACAATCCCCAGCCTAGCGCTGATTATTTTGCTCGTGCCGCTGTTTGGGCTAAATGCCACGTCGGTGATCGCAGCGATGGTGCTCTACACCCAGGTGATTTTGGTGCGTAATTTAGTCGTGGGGCTGCAAGCCATTAAGCCAGCGGTCATGGAAGCAGCGCGGGGCATGGGCATGAGCGTGTGGCAGCGCTGGTGGCGGGTGCAGGTGCCGCTGGTGTTGCCGATTTTTTTGTCCGGGCTGCGGCTAGCAGCCATTGTGGCGATCGCCATTGCTACCATTGGCGCTAAGTTTGGCGCGGGCGGGCTGGGCACGCTGCTGTTTGACGGCATTGCCCAAAACCGCAATGACAAAATTTGGGCCGGAGCGATCGCCGTGGCGGTGCTTGCATTTTTGATCAACGGCATTCTGCTCTCGCTAGAGTGGGCGGCGAATCCCAATCGGCGGCTAAGCAGCCTGCGGCCCCAGTGGCTGTCGCGTCCGACGGCTTAAGTGCATGGAGCGCGATAGCCCTGTGAAATCGAGGATTAAGCCTAGGACGATTCAAATCGCTTGACGAGACCCCGACGCAGGCTCCAATCCAGCAGTAATCGGGCGATCGCAAACAGCAGCACGCTCTCACCTACCCGCACGGTTAAGTCTAAAGGCGACGACGCCAACCACAGCAGCGGGTCGATTTGAGCCAAGCCTCGCACCAGCCCAAAGGCCAAGACCGCACCTGATCCCAAATGCAAATTGGTGTCTTGCCGAATAATGTAGCGATAGGTGATGCCAAACAGCACCCCCGTCAGAGTCGTGCTGCCCAGGCTAAACCAGTTGCGCCAGTTGGCAAATCCAGCCTGATCCAATAGCTCAGTGCTGGCTTGGCTTTCAGCATAGGTGTGAATCAGCGTCAGGGCTAGATACGTCAGGGCGATCGCCCCTGCCGCCAGCACTCCTGCCTTTAGGGACTCTACGCGTTCTGCTTGCAGGTTCATCCGCTTACTCCTCCAGCATCAATAGCTCTCGCACCACCTCACGGTAAGGCTGCACCAGTTTCCAGTCGCGCACATAGCGGTGAATGGGCTCTCCGGCCATGTTGGATTCAGGAAACTTGACCGACTTGGGCACTGGCTCAAACACCCGAATGTCCTGAAGCTGCGATCGCAAAATTTTCATTGTTTCCTGGGTGATGAGCGTGTGCGTTTCAGCCATCGTCGGCAGCACGCCCAAAATTCTCAGAGTCGGGTTGAGCCGCTGCCGCACGGTATGAATCGTTTCTAGCAACCCCTGCAACCCTTTGAGCGCAAAGAACTGGCACTGCACCGGCACCAGCAGCACATCCGCTGCCGCTAGGGCATTAATAGTGAGCAGTCCCAAACTTGGCGGGCAGTCGATGACCACGTGCTCATACTCTGCTAGCACGGAGTCAAGCGCCTTTTTAAGGGTGTAGAAGCGATCGGGCTGCGTCATCAACTCCTTCTCAATCTTCGCGAGGGAAATATCCCCCGGCAGTAGCGCCACGCCAGATCGCGTGGGAGCGATCGCCCCTTTGATCGAGATCACCCCCGTCAGTACCTCATACACTGTGGCCTGTTCAGGCGATAGCTCGATGCCAAAGCCTGTAGTCAGGTTGCCTTGGGGGTCTAGATCGACCGCCAAACAGGTGCCCTCCTCCGCCAGCAGCCCTGCCAGCGCCAAGCTAGAGGTGGTTTTGGCAACGCCCCCTTTTTGATTGGCGATCGCCGTAATCATTCCCAATGCACCCGTGATTGTGACGTGGGATCAAGTGGTCGTCGCAGCGGATCTAGCCAACTACTGTTGTTGAATATCGACCACAATAGCCAGCCCGCAAGAGCAAGTCCGGCGATCGCCAACACCAACGACAGCAGATTCGACAGCGCCTCATTCGCATCCCCTTCGAAGTAAGCCCGCGAGTGCCGCTGCGGTTTTTTCGCAGAGCCAGAGCGGCTGTCCTGCCTTTGAACGGTAGAATTCCGACCCTCAGGGCGTGATGGAATCATTTGACCGGAATGGGTCAGCCCCGACGTCATCGTGGCGCTAAGTGTGGCGCGCATCTGCTGTAGCAGTTGACTCACCAAAATTGGGCGCTGCCCTGTGCGGCTCCACTGCAGCAATGCGGGAGGCAGAATCGCGCAAAAATTATTCGAGGGCAAATCATAAATTCGCTGCAACAGCTGCTGATCTCGCGTAACCAACACCACCAGATGCTTCGGAAACCCAAGCGACAGAGCATAGGCCGTCCGCGCTGCTGCCAGAGACACTCGCGCCCGCTTCGTCAGCGACTGTCCCGCCGCCGTTAGCGCCGAGTGGTGTGCCGACGCATCAGACACCTGCCAGCCACTAACGGGGTAAAAGTGGCTAAACCGCTTCGCCAACTCCGCCAGATCCGGGTCGGGCGCTCGATCCGACAACAGCCGCATGTCTTCATACACCGCCTGCGGCAGGCATACTTTGCCCACCCGCGAAAACTCTAACCATTCACTGGCCGAGCCCCCCGCTAAGGCACTCACATCCAACACAAGCAAAACCGGCGGGATAAATGCCATGACTAGCCTCCAATGCCCAATCTCCCAGCCAAACTTGGGGTGAGCGGTAACAACGTAGCCACCATCAGGAACAAAACCAATAGCCCCAAGGCCGCTCGGGTATCGTCAGGCTCTGAAAGTTCGTTGAGAGCAGGCCGTTCGGCATTGCGCTGCACAAACAAAATCACAATAGCCCAGTAGAGCGCCAGGGGATTGACCAACGATGCAATCCCTAGAACTATTACGGTAGCAAAGGTTGCCCGTCCTGCTACAGTTCGGCCATAAATTGCCTGCATGATGCGCCCGCCATCCAACTGCCCAGCGGGCATGGTGTTCAACGCAGTCACTACCAGACCAATCCAGCCGACCGCCACCAGCGGATGCACCGCCACGATGGGCTCTTGAAGCGCGCTGCCCAGCACCGCACTCGCCAAGGTGCCCACTAAAATGGATCCTTTAAAGATGCTGGACGGCACCGTGAACTCGCTGCCATTGAGAGACAGCACTAACCCCAGTATCAGCATCAAGAACGACACGACCCCGCTCGCCAATGGCCCCGCTAGGCTAATGTCAAACAGCACATTCCGGTTGGGCAACAGCGACTCAAACCGCATCAGCGACCCGAGCGATCCCAATTGCCAGGTGGGGAGGAAGAAAGGCGGACTGAGGCGAATCTGGTAGCGGCGCGCCATCCAACGATGCCCCACCTCATGGGCAATGAGGGTGAAGAGGATGCCGCTGGCAATAGGTAAGGCTTCGCTCACCCGCCCAAAATCAGAAAAGAGGTCAAACCCCAGCAGCAGCCCCGCCGCCTCGAAACAGGTCAACACGGTCGCCGCGCCGAGGGCGATCGCTAGACTCCATTGCTTTGTAGTGGTTTTGGGTGGATCGCTACTGCTCGGCAGCACCACTACCGTGGGGCGCTGATCGGGGCCGTTGATCAAAAATAGCCGGTAGCGATCGCCCAACCGCTCTTGCAAGCCAGTTGACAGTCGTGCGTGAGTAGCATCGGGCTCGCCCCGCAGGTTGCCCTTGAAAATTGCCCCATCCAAATAGGGCACCGTTTCCGTCGCAAAAAAGGTATCAATGCCAAATAGTCCCTGAATCGCCTTGAGATCATCGGGCGGCAGTGCCTTAAACTCAGTCTCCTCGGGCGCAGATTTAGAGGCATTTGCATCAGTCGAAGCCGTTCCGTCTGCAGCACGCTCGCTGCTTTCGATGCTGCTCTCGATGCTGCTATCGGGGCTGCCCTCTGCTGCGTTTGCGGGGCTTTGGGCAGAGGCTTGGGGCGAGAGCCTCTGCTGCATCGCCGGATCGTTGGCGAGCGATCGCAGCCGTTTTCCTAAGACCACATACAGCACTGTAGACAGCACAATCATCAACAGCACTGCCGCCAGATTGAGATAGAGCCCAGCCGCAAATAAGCCAAAAAACACCAGCCAGGGTGCCATGAGCACCACCGACTGAAGCCAAGCCAACAGCCCCACCTGCCCAAAGGGACGGGCTCGCACAAATCCCCAGCCAAGAATGCCGAGGGCCACCAGCAAAATTAAAATCGTAATCATGGGAACAGTTGCCTTGTATCGGGCGGCAGTTAGGCCGCAGACGGGAAAATGCAGACGGGATGGGCAGACGACCAAGCCAGGCGACTTTTTATGATGCGTTCGCAAGCCCTAGGCGATCGCCCTACTCATTACCCTATCAAGCTCCGATCCGCAATTCAACGAATCGACCGCTTCCGCCTGGTTGCAACCTAAGCCAGGCTGTTGATCAAGACGGCTGCGTTAAGTCTTGTCTTAATCGTTTCAACCGTAGTTTGGGGAGTAGCTTAGGGAAATAGCAGCAGGTGGCACCTCAACCCGTCGGGGGCTGCTGATGGGCTGCGATCGCCTGGCGTAGATTGCCTTGGTGAGCTGCTAAGAGGCGATCGCCCGCCGTCGCATCCAACCCGGTCCAATGCATCAACAAGGCTAACTTGACTCGCTGCTGGCTCTGCTCCAACAGCATTACCGCCGCATCACGGCTCAAGTGGGTTAGGTCTTGCAGCATCCGCAGCGCCCGATCCAGCAGTTTGGTATTGGTCACGGCCACATCCACCATGCGGTTGCCATAAACCTTCCCGAGCTTCACCATCGCCCCCGTCGAGAGGATATTAAGCGCGAGCTTGGTGGCGGTGCCCGCCTTGAGTCGAGTTGAGCCTGCCAGCACCTCTGGCCCTACCAGCAGCCGAATGTCGATATCCACCTCAGCGCTCACCTGATCCGTCGGCACACAGGCGATAAATACGGTGGTGGCGCCGCGCTGCCGCGCCGCCGCCAGCGCCCCGTGAACATAGGGCGTGGTGCCGCCTGCGGTGATGCCCACCACCACATCCGGGGCAGAAACCTGGCGATCGCCCACCGCTTGCGCCCCATCCTCTGCCCGATCTTCCAACGCTTCAGAACTGCGCACGAGCGCATCCGCTCCGCCCGCAATAATCGCCTGCACCATCTCCGGCGGCGTGCAAAACGTGGGGGGACACTCCGCAGCATCGAGCACGCCCAGTCGTCCGCTGGTGCCTGCCCCTACATAGATGAGTCGCCCGCCTTGGCGGAGTGCGGCAGCAATGGCGTCGATGGCGGCAGCAAGGGGAACTCGGGCTTGGGCGATCGCCTCAATCACCCGCTCATCTTCGCGGTTAAACACATCCACAATGTCAAGCGCCGAAAGCTGATCTAGATCGCTGCTATTGGGGTTAACTTGCTCTGTCAGCAAATGCCCTCGCGTCATGCTGAACGACAGGTCAATCGGCGACTCAGAGGAGGGTGTGGATAGGGACATGGAGCTGGTGTCGGGCATGGCTTCGGGCATAGCTACAGCAAGCCCTCCAACCGTCGTCGCAGTTGCTCTAGCTCATCGGACGAAAAGGAGGAAGCGGGCTCTGCGCCAGATGCCTCTGATGCGCCGGATGCCTCTGATGCGTCTGGTGTGCCTTCAGGCGTCCAATCCGTTTGGTCTAGGTTTGTTTCGGGCGGCAGGGTAAGCGTGCCTTCGGGCACCATTACACAATCGTAATTAGCCGCTTCACAGAACTCCTGCACTTCCTCGATGTCCAGACATTCCACCAGAGGCGCGCTAAAGTCTTGCGCTTCGAGCATAATGCCGTAGCGGATTGCGTCTTCTTCAGCCTCAAACATTAGAATGACGTTGCGATAGTCAGGCGACTCTCCCTCACTTTGCCGCAACCTTAGGGTATGAATCCCCTCGTTGTCGGTGCCTGCGTTGTAGAGAAGGACATAAACACGCATGGAATCTTGATACACATTCAGGGTATGACGGTAGGAGGGGGGCTGTAGCTGAGTGCATCCGTCAGGTGCATCGCAGGTGTTTTGCACGGGACTCTTAGAAGGGCGATTCACCGCCATCGTGCAGCAAAACCCCATCTGCTTTGGCCTGTCGCTGGGCACGGGGCAAGTTTTTGTGATGCAATCCACTACTTTTTAAGAATATACCGGCCCAGTCTATGTACAAGATAAAAAACATAAATCCCAGGTATTTAGGGTTCATCAGCTGACGTCAAAACAGGGTCAACTGCTGATAGATAGGGTGGCTTGTGCTATCTGAGGGGGCTGAAATCGTGAGATTGGCGATCGCCAGACCCAATAGGCGAACGGGTTTCTGGGGACGCTGTGGGGTGTGGCCAACGGCATCGAGCAGGGTGTCGAGCAGGGCTGTGGCCAGGGGCAACATATGGGCCGTGGTGGCGATCGCCTCCGGTAGGGTTCGGCTGCGGGTCACCTGCTGATAGTCGGCATATTTCACTTTGAGTGTCAGGGTGCGACCTGCCGTTTGCTTATCGGCCATCCGCTGTTGAAGTTCGAGGGCGATCTTTTCCAGCGCTTGGTGCATGGCAGGGCGATCAAACAAATCGTCGGCAAAACTAGTTTCTACGCCAATAGACTTGCGGAGGCGGTTGGGTTCGACCGGGCGATTGTCGATGGCGCGGGCGATGCGGTAGTAGTGCCCGCCGACTTTGCCAAAGGCCGCGACCAGATCAACCTCAGCCCATTCCTTTAAGTCTGCCCCGGTTTGAATGCCCAGGCGATGCATTTTAGCGGCAGTCACCTCCCCCACGCCGTGAAATTTTTCAATCGGCAGCTGTTCTACAAAGGCTTCTGCGTCTTCTGGAAGAATCAGGCATAGCCCATTGGGCTTATTGATGCCCGAGGCAATCTTGGCCAGGAACTTATTGATCGATACGCCCGCCGACGCGGTGAGCTGAGTTTCGGCCAGGATGTCGGCCTGGATGGCGTGGGCGATCGCCATTGCGGTGCGTTTGGATTGCGGCTCTGGGAAAGAATCCTGAGACGAGCCATCCCCGACTTGTTCCGTCACATCCAGATACGCTTCATCCAGCGCCAGCGGCTCAACCAGATCGGTATAACGGTAAAAAATGTCGCGAATTTGCTGCGACACCGCGCGATACACCTCAAACCGAGGCTTCACAAAAATTAGATGGGGACACTTCTGCACCGCTGTGCGAGAGGGCATCGCAGAATGCACCCCAAACTGCCGCGCTTCATAGCTGGCTGCCGCTACTGCCCCACGCTTATCGGGGCTGCCGCCCACCGCAACTGGCTTACCGCGACACTCTGGGCGATCGCGCTGTTCCACAGAGGCATAAAACGCATCCATATCGACATGGATAATCTTCCGCATACGGTCTTAATCATGATTCGTTAATTGTTAGTTAACGGTAGTGTGATAAAAATCAACCAAAAGACGTAACAAACTGCACTGGAATTCAAACCGGATTCGTTTTAGAGTAGCGGCAATAGAACAACAGTCATCGTCATCATCTAAAACATAGTTCCGAAACTTCGTGAGTAGAAAGATACATGATCAAAATCTAAAGGTAGATCATTGAAAATCCTTGATGCTCAAATTTAGTCCGAATTCATCAACGATTAGACAAGATTTACATAGAATCTAAGCCAACGCTTGATGGCACAGGCGTTTAGATGCCTCTCGACGCTAAGGCTATGCCAACACGGATTGTCTTAACCCCCTACTGCAGACTATTTTTAATGTTCTATCCTGGAGGCATTCATCTATCTAAGGAGCCTCAATGCAGAATCAACACAGAATCAACTAAGGTGAAAGCCTAATGAAGGCGTTGTAATTTCCCTCTATTTCAGTTCTGCTGCTGCCCATTGTTGAAGTTATGCCCAGTCTTATGTCGAATCATTGGTATTTCTTGATGATAATCTGTTGCGATTTGCCGAAGTTTTACAGGACGCGATGATGCACCTTAAAGTCACTAGTCACCTTAAAGAATGCCGCTCGGCATTGATTTATCTATCAGTGTCTCAGTAATTTTTTGCTCATCATTTTCTTCATGTCTTCCTCCCCCGTTAGCCTTCGTTCTTAGTCTTTTTAGTATTGAGAGTATATGATCATGGTAGCAACTCCAGAAAAGCCCACGATTACCTCAAAGCCTCTAACTGACGATGAGCTATATAGAACAGATGCCTACTGGCGTGCGTGTAACTATCTAGCAGTCGGCATGATTTACCTGCGAGACAACCCCCTCCTGCGGGATCAGCTCCAGTCGGAGCATGTGAAGCCACGTTTGCTGGGGCACTGGGGCTCAAGCCCTGGTCTTAGCTTTATCTATGTTCACCTCAACCGCATCATCAAAAAATACCAGCAGCAGATGGTGTATGTGGCAGGGCCGGGGCATGGTGCGCCGGGGGTGCTGGGGCCTGTGTATTTAGAAGGCGCCTACTCGGAGGTCTATCCCGATAAGAGCGAAGATGCCGAGGGGATGCTCCGTTTCTTTAAACAGTTCTCGTTCCCCGGTGGCATTGGCAGCCATTGCACCCCAGAAATGCCGGGATCAATTCATGAGGGTGGAGAGCTGGGCTACAGCCTGTCTCACGCCTATGGCATTGCCTTCGACAATCCTGAGGTGATTGTGGCGGCGGTGGTGGGCGATGGCGAAGCTGAAACAGGGCCGCTGGCAACCTCTTGGCACGCCAACAAGTTTCTCAATCCCATTCGCGATGGGGCAGTGCTGCCGATTCTGCACCTAAATGGCTATAAGATCGCCAACCCGACGATCTTGGCGCGCATCAGCCATGATGAGCTAGAGAGCTTATTCCGAGGCTATGGCTATAAGCCTTACTTTGTGGAAGGGTCTGATCCGGACTATATGCACCAAGCGATGGCGGCAACGCTGGATACGGCGATCGCCGAAATCAAAGAAATTCAGGACGAATGCCGCAGCTCTGGGCAAGCCCGACGCCCCCGCTGGCCGATGATTGTGCTGCGATCGCCCAAGGGCTGGACAGGCCCCAAAGACGTCGATGGGCGCAAGACTGAGGACTTCTGGCGATCACACCAAGTGCCCCTTTCCGGCATTCACGGCAACCCCGAGCACCTGCAACTGCTCGAAGACTGGCTGCGCAGCTACTGCCCAGACGAACTGTTTGACGACAACGGCAGCCTCAAGCCCGAGCTCAAAGCCCTTGCCCCCGAAGGCCCTCTGCGCATGGGTGCAACCCCCATCGCCAACGGCGGCTTGCTGCGTCGAGAGCTGCAAATGCCCGACTTCAAGGACTACGCCGTTGAAATACCCAAGCCTGGTTCTATCGAAGCTGGCAATACCCTGCCGCTCGGCAATTTTTTGCGCGATGTCATGCGCTTCAATATGCATAACTTCCGCATGTTTGGCCCCGACGAAACAGCATCGAACCGCCTGCAGGCCGTCTACGAAGTCTCTAAAAAAACCTGGATGGCAGAGATGCTGCCAGAAGATTTAGACGGCACCGAGCTATCGATGAACGGGCGCGTGATGGAGATGCTGAGCGAGCACACGCTGCTGGGCTGGATGGAAGGCTACCTGCTCTCGGGTCGTCACGGCTTCTTCCATACCTACGAAGCCTTTGCCCATGTGATTGACTCCATGTTTAATCAGCATGCCAAGTGGCTCGACATCTGCAAGCACGAAGTGCCCTGGCGCGCCCCCGTGTCATCGTGGAATGTGCTGCTTTCGTCTACCGTGTGGCGGCAAGATCACAACGGCTTCTCACACCAAGATCCGGGGTTTGTGGATGTGGTGTTGAACAAAAGTCCTGAAGTCGTGCGCGTCTACTTTCCACCCGATGCCAACTGCCTGCTATCAGTCGCAAACCACTGCCTGCGCAGCACCAACTACACCAATGTGATCGTGGCAGATAAGCAAAAGCACCTGCAATACCTCAGCATGGAAGAGGCAGTAAAGCACTGCACCAAGGGCATTGGTATTTGGGACTGGGCCTCTAACGACGACTGTGGCGTAGAGCCCGATGAGCCAGATGTAGTGATGGCCTGCTGTGGCGATATTCCCACGAAGGAAGCCCTAGCAGCCACCGCCATCCTGCGGGAAGAGTTTCCCTTCCTCAAGGTGCGGTTTATCAACGTGGTGGATCTGCTCACGCTGCTGCCCGAGACCGAGCATCCCCACGGCCTCTCAGACCGAGAGTTTGATACGCTGTTCACCCCCGACAAGCCGGTGATCTTCAACTTCCATGGCTATCCCTACCTGATTCATAAGCTGGCCTACCGCCGCACCAATCAGGAGCGCATCCATGTGCGGGGTTACAAAGAAAAAGGCAACATCAACACACCGCTAGAGCTGGCGATCAACAACGAGATCGACCGCTTTAGCCTGGTGATTGACGTGATTGACCGCGTGTCTAAGCTGGGGTCGGCAGGGGCGCATGTGCGCGAGCGCATGAAGAACGCTCTCATCGACAACTGCAACTTTGCCCACGAATACGGCATGGATCGTGACGAAATCGTTGACTGGACCTGGCCCTATTAAGGGAGTCCAATGAGGCATGTGTAGGGAGGCACACACCTCCTTATACATGCCTCGTGGCGTCATGCTGTTACCGATAGAAGCAAATCATATACGCTCCCTGAGTCCATAGCGGTCTCTTCTCGCAAGTTGGATTGCGCTATGACGGGTGAAACAAATCTCACGACCCTGCTGCGGTCGATGCAGCCTGTTCTCCAACCCGGAGAGGCTGTGTTTTGTACCGTTCCTACGTTAGAGCCGTCACTGCTTGCGCTCGATCTTGTTGGACTGTTTCGAGAGGCCGAAGGCTGGACGCTGATTCTTGACCCTGTTCAGGCACATGCTGCTCAGTTGCCCTATGAGGCCACCTTTCGCCAGATTACGTTGTCTATTCATTCCAGTCTGGAGGCGGTCGGGTTTTTGGCGGCGGTGACTCACTACTTGGCTGCCCAGGGTATCAGCGTCAATCCTGTATCTGCGTACTACCATGACCACTTGTTTGTTCCTGCTGATTGCGCTCATAGGGTAATGAATCTATTGCAGGATCTTTCTCATTGTTCCTAATAAACAGATTCAGGCAAATAGATTCGGGCAAGCACGCTGCAACGCGGTAAGACTGTTGCCGCAATAATCGGAATGTTGTTGAGTGAATGGATGGAGCGATCGCATGAAGGTTGCTGTTTTTAGCACAAAAAAATACGATTGCCAGTCTTTCAAGGAGGCAAACGAGACCTATGACCATGAGCTGTCGTTTTTGGAAGCGCGACTGACGCAGCAAACTGCAGAACTGGCGGCTGGTTTTCCAGCGGTTTGCCTGTTTATTAACGACTTGGCAGACCGAGCTGTGTTGGAGCAATTGGCGCAGGGAGGAACGCGGGCGATCGCCCTGCGATGTGCGGGCTACAACAATATCGATTTAGACGCCGCCACAGAATTAGGAATTACAGTCGTGCGTGTGCCTGCGTATTCTCCCTATGCAGTCGCAGAACATGCGGTGGGTCTTGTGCTCATGCTGAACCGCAAGCTATACCGCGCCTATAATCGCGTGCGCGAAGACAACTTTGCCCTGGATGGGCTGCTGGGGTTCGACATTCATGGCACCACGGTAGGCGTCGTAGGGACGGGCAAAATTGGGCAGTGCTTTGCTCAGATTATGGGCGGATTTGGCTGCACGCTGCTGGGCTACGACCTTTATCCCAATGAAGAGTGCAAAGCAAAGGGAATGCGCTACGTCGATCTGACGGAACTCTTTGCGCAAGCCGATATTATTTCACTGCACTGCCCGTTATTGCCTGCTACCCATCATCTCGTGAATGAACGTGCGATCGCCCAAATGAAACCCGGCGTGATGCTAATCAACACCAGTCGGGGTGGTCTGGTGGATACACGGGCAGTGATTGAAGGAATCAAATCAGGACAGATTGGTTACTTTGGCACGGATGTGTATGAGGATGAAGCCAATTTATTCTTTGAGGATTTATCTGATCAAGTGATCAAAGACGATACATTTCAACTGTTGCAATCTTTTTCGAACGTGGTGATTACGGCCCACCAAGCGTTTTTTACTCGCAATGCGCTGGGGGCGATCGCTCACACCACCCTAGGCAACCTCAACGAGGTAGAACAGGGGCGACCCCTCAAAAACCAGGTTACAGGCTAATCTCTCCGCCTAACGTTCTACCTACCCGCTTGGCAAAATGCCGCCCTGCATGCCTCTCACTGGCACAATCTGCTGTCACAATCGTTAAAACATGTTGTAGAAAACTGCCGAAATTCAGTACAATTTCGCTTGCCTTAACCAGCTCAACCCTAGGCGGGCTCTGATGTGCTGAAGATGTGAATGGATGAAGGGCGATCGCCCTTAACCTTCATTTATCAAAGGCTTAATTTATTTACTCCATTCCCATAATCTTACTTCTCTAAAATCAGTCGGTATTTTGTTTGCTTCTAAAGGGCAAGCTCTCACCGTGTTTCTACCCACCTAGATGCAGCGCCCCAGCGGCAAGCTCACTCGTCTGGATGTTGATGCGCGATGTCAGTTCACCCATTAGCAGCCATGTACCGGAATACTTTGAGAGGAGCTTAATTATGGCTAGCAAACGTGACCTGAGACAAAAATATGCCCGCCTCATGCAGGGCGCGATCCCCGCAGAGGAGATCGCGCATGGCGACGAACCCATGTGCAATCACTCTAAGAACCCATTTTTTGGAGACATTCTCCACAGCCGCTTGCAGCGCCGTCAGGTGCTCAAGGGTAGCCTAGCGCTGGCCGTTACGTCTATGTTCACCGCTCCGATAATCAGCAACCTGCGCACCCGCGCTGCCACTGCTGCTACGACCGGCCTGATGGGCTTTAAAGCAGTGCCCGTTAGCGCTGCCGACAGCGTTGTAGTGCCCGAAGGCTATACCGCCCGCATTCTCATGCCCTGGGGCGAGCCTATCACCGGTAGCTATCCCGCCTACAGCATAGAAAATACAGGCGCTGAGCAAGGCATGCAGGTCGGGTCACACCACGACGGCATGCACTTCTTCCCCATCGAAGGACAGTCTCCTTACGAAGGCAGCTCTGAAGATGGCCTGCTGGTGATGAACCACGAGTATGTCGAACCACGCTACATGCACACCACTGCTATGGGCAAAGCCTTAGACTCTGGCGATGTGCCGATGATGGGTGATGTGCGTGACGCTGACGAAGTACTGAAGGAAATCAATGGTCATGGCGTATCCATTGCCCGCATTCGCAAGCAGGCCGATGGTTCCTGGGCCGTAGAGCGCGACCCCCGCAACCGCCGCGTGACAGGACTCACCGCCATGGAGATCAGTGGCCCTGTGCGGGGCAGTGACTTAGTGCAAACAAAGTATAGTCCCGACGGCACTCGCACCCGTGGCACCCTCAACAACTGTGCCCACGGCGTCACACCCTGGAACACCTATCTAACCTGTGAAGAAAACTGGTCCGGCTACTTCGTCAACAAAGATGTGACCGCGGCCAGCGAACCTAACCTACCTCGGGAGCACGCCCGCTATGGCGTAGCGACCGAAACAGGGCGCTATGGCTGGGAGATGGCCAACAACGGTGCAGATGAGTTTATGCGGTTTGATGCATCAACTAAGGCGGCCAACGCTACCGAAGATTACCGCAATGAGCCCAATACCTTTGGCTGGGTAGTCGAAATTGACCCCTTTGACCCCAATAGCATGCCCCACAAGCGAACAGCCTTGGGACGATTTGCCCACGAGGGCGTCGTGTTTCAGCCAGCGATTGAGGGGCAGCCCGTGGTGGCCTACTCCGGGGATGACGCTCGGTTTGAATATATCTACAAGTATGTGTCGGCGCAGCCCTATCAGGCGGCAACGGCCAGCGGTGCACTGCTGGATGAGGGCACCCTCTATGTGGCAAAGTTTAATGAAGATGGCAGTGGCGAATGGCTAGCGCTAGAGTTTGGGCAGAACGGTCTGACCCCAGAGAATGGCTTTAGCAGTCAGGCAGATGTGCTAGTGAACACCCGCACCGCCGCTGACTTCGTCGGAGCTACTAAGATGGATCGCCCTGAGTGGGGTGCTGTAGACCCGGTAACAGGTCAGGTTTACTTCACCCTGACTAACAATACTAACCGCACGCCTGAGCAGGTGGATGCAGCTAACCCCCGTCCTGACAACGAATGGGGCCACATCATTCGCTGGAACGAGACAGGCAGCCCTACGGCCACCATATTCCAGTGGGATATGTTTGTGCTTGCTGGCCCCGAAGATGACAGCCAGAAGTTGTCAGGGCAACCTCTTGATGCTGACAGCAAATTTTGCTGCCCAGATGGTTTGTGGATTGATGCTAGCCGCCGCATGTGGATTCAGACCGACATCAGCGAAAGCGTCATGAACACAGGTGACTTTGCGCAGTTTGGCAACAACCAGATGCTGGCAGCAAATCCTGAAACGGGTGAAATTCGTCGGTTCTTTACAGGCCCAATCGGTCAAGAAACGACGGGTGTGATCACCACGCCAGACCAGCGTACAATGTTTATCAACATACAGCACCCGGGCGCAACCGTTTCGGAGGAAGATTTTGCCCAAGGCAATCTCAACTCTCGCTGGCCTGACCAAAACCCAGCGATCTATCCCCGCTCAGCAACGGTGATCATCACCAAAGACGACGGCGGCATTATCGGCAGATAAGGGGCGATCGCCCTTTTACCTTAGTTTTTCCCGTGGAACCCTTGCCCAGTAAGTATTTCATACGAAAAGCTAGGGATTTAGAGCTCTAAGGTTCCTTTTCTACACAGTCACGCCTGCACCTCGCAAGCGCGACTGTGTGCTATCTACGGTGTCTCAAATCCTGCCAACACCAAGTCTGAACCCTACTCCAACCGATAGGTCGATTGGGACGATTATTGTTGTGAACCCTCAAAGGGGCTTAGATCAACCATCCCCTCGGAATCATGTTCGGTGATTCCGAGGGGATGGCGATCGCTCAGCGATAGTTAAGGCGCGACCTAGCGTCAGCCAGAACCCGCGATATAAACATTTAGAAGCCCAGCTTAGAAAAAGTAAGCGCGTGCCTTTGCTTGGCTCATGCGCACCAGCTTTGCTGTGGTCCACACATCTTGGCTAGCGCCAGATTCTGATTGACTGAGGCCGAGACCATAGCCTTGCGAGAGGCCATTGCTTAGGTCAACAAGCTGCTTCGTGGTCCAAGATTGAGAATTAGATTGGTTGGATTTCATAGTAGTTTCCTTTATTGGGCGACATGTGCTCTTGCGTTATCTATAAGGTAGCAATTCGTAGCCTTTGCTACAAAAAGCAGACTGCATTCCGTACATGAGCAGATTCGATATAAGGGAATCGATCGAGCCTAATAAGGTAGCCTAGTCTGCATTATCGCTCTTCTGTCACACTAGGCAGAAGAGCGTTATACAGTTGCTGAGCTGACATTTAGCTCAATCAAAAGCAGCGGAGCGTTTGCCCAGCAAACGCTCCGCTGCTTGAGTCTGATCCTGCCGAAGCATTCAAATCGGCTCACAGCATATGCTAGAAACCAAACTGCAATCGCATGTTGCCTACATAAACAGTAGGGTTGCTCTCGAAGTTATTGGCATTCCAGATGGCATAGAACGCAGGCACCAGTGACACATTGGCATTGATCGGATAGCGATAAGACACTTCCAGCTCATACTGAGTGCCCCCATCGCCGCCACCCGATAGCAAAAACTCCTGTCCGCCCAGATAGTCGTGAGGGATCAGGAACGACACCACCCCTAGCGCCCCTGGCTTGCCCAAGTCAGGAAAACCCAGCCCCACCTGGAACGATTGCACCCGCACATTGCCCCCAGCCCGCGCTGCATCCACCGGATTAATGTTGACATCCCCATAGGAGTATCGCCCAAACAATCCCACCCAGTCGGCAAACGTCCAGTCAAAATTAGCAAGGATCGTGTTGGCGCTAGCGGTATTGAGGTTGCCCCCAAAGCCGTCATCCGCAAAACCGTAGGGCAACGGCTCACCCACTGCACCCCCAATAAAGCCGTTATAGGGCTTGATGTTGGAATAGGCATAAAGCAACCGTAGATTCAGGTTTGGATCAGGCGAAAAAGACAGTTGCCCGATCAGCATATTGGTCGGGCCAAACAGGCCATCGCTGGGGTTTTCTGCTGTGTTGAAGAAGGGCGCATCCAAAAACTCAGTGCTCTCTGCCAAATAGGCCAGCGCTAAGTTGAAGTTGCTGCCTAACCCCAAGCGAGCCACTGCCCCGGCACCCCGATCAATCGTGGAAAATAGTGTGCTGCCAGACGCATTAAAGCTGCTGGCCCCGGTTTGAAAGAAGGTGTAGCGATTGCCGTCAAAATAGCGGTATATGTTGAGCCGTGGCCCTACATCCAGTTGCAGGCTATCGCCTACGGGGAAGGAATAAAACAGCTCTCGCACGAGAACCCGGGGCGCATTACCGATCAGACTGCCCTGATCGGTAAACGGCACCCCCCAAGAGTTGAAGAAGCCCGAAGAAACCAACTCGTTAGCTGGTGAGTTACCCGTGCCAAACGCTAACTGCGCTACCAGTGCATCTCGCCCAGTAAACGAGGTATTGAAGTTGAAGTTGGCATAAACACTTAGGGTGGCCTGAGGCGACGATCGCTCTACAATGGTGGGCACATTATTGGCATCACGGGTCGGCGCAAAGATAGTGCCCCCCGGTGTGGCAAGATTACGCTCGGCCAGCACGGGGCCGGAGGTGAACGCTTGCGTCAGGTTAAACCACACGTTGGCTCGCAGCACTGTCGTTGTCGAGAACTGCTGAGCATTCAGGATGGTGACTTGGTCTTCTAACAGATCAACGCGCGATCGCACCAACGCCAGTTCATCTGAAAATTCTGTTTGAAGCTGCTCTAATGCCAATAGGTCAATCCCAGGCTCAGTCTGCGGCAGGGCATCTAGGCAAGCCGCTAGTCCTGCGGCAAACTCATAGCGAGTCATGGGGCGATCGCCTCGAAAGGTGCTGTCAGGGTACCCTTCTAGGCAGTCATACTCTTCTACCAGCAGGCGCAGCGCTTCATAGGCCCAATCTGTTGGCTGCACATCTGAAAGCTGTGTCACAGAGGTGACTTGCCCCATCAGTGGCCGAAACGTCGGATTAGGAACCTCCAAAGGCTGCGGATCGACAGAATCGAGCGTGATGGTTGAGAGCGACAGAGACTCAGCGCGAGTAGACTCACCGTCAGAGCGAAAGGGCGCAACAGACAGACCATTCAACGACTCTGCATTAGCTTCACTTGATAGACTAGTTGCGTCTGACGACACAACGTCCGTCTCCGCCAAGGTAAGGGGTTGGGCTATCTCCCCGGTTGGCGCGGATGCCCCATCACGCGCCACTATTTCTGAAAGCAATGCTGAGGGCGCATGCGATGAAGCGAGAGCTGCATCCGCGTCCTCTGCAACCAAGGCTGACCAAGGCGCGTTTGCTGACGGGGGCAACTCCAGATCATGAGCAGACTTAACCGCTTGCACTAACGACTCAGACGATGGATGGGCGGCGGCGATCGCTCCGTCAGCCATCCCCAAAGCACTTAGCCCCACCCATGGGGTAGTCAATAGCAACCAAATAAAACGATTCACAGACTCACACTCCTCACAAACATCCGCAATACCAGCGCCATCCGCCACCTGAGCGCAATAGCACAGCAGACCCAAGGATGACCGCCGCTTGCATACTGCACACAGTTAACGGCAGAGATTTAGAGGAGGCTGTATTCTACACTACGGCTGAAGCAATTTTTCTCTTGGCCTAAGAAATAATGGCCAGACGTGACCTAGGCCCAGCAGTCAGTCGCTCAAGCCACTTGATCCTCGCTTCGCAAGAAGTTTTACCTAAACACCGAGCCGCCATTTCTACAAAGCAAGGCTATCGCTGCTACAAGTGACAAATTTGGTTATATAATGAGGGACATCGTGCTGAATCGCACAGCGTTGTTTCAGTAACTCTTAGACTCGCAAAACTAGCATTGCTAGTTGGCAAGCCTTGAGAGTAGCTCCTGATTGAGGCGTGTGGTTGCTCAAGGTTAGAAACGCTTCCAACCGTTTGACAACATTACAGTGCTTCTGAATCTGTAGTATTTACTGATTAGCAATTTTGCTGTCTGAGCAGACGTGCGATCGCCACTAGGAAAAATTGGGGCTCTTGATACGTAAAAAGTTGTTGACAACTTCTTCTATCTTTCCTATCCTAGTAAAGGCGAAAAGACTTGCCCCCATCGTCTAGAGGCCTAGGACACCTCCCTTTCACGGAGGCGACGGGGATTCGAATTCCCCTGGGGGTACTTAGCGTATGGCAAGGCGCTGATAAACAAAAGGCGGTGGGCAACTCAGATTGTCCACCGCTTTTTGTATTAAAGCTCTGTAGGGAAGCGGCCTGCAGGTTTCGAAACCTGGCCAGTGTGAGAAGGTTTAAATCCCCAGACTCGCAACCCCTAACCTAACGCTCGCAAGTGGACGGGTTGACTTCAGGGTTGCACCGTCAGCCTGGAATAGGCAGGTTTTAGGCACAGGATTGTTGAGGTTGAGCTTATCTCCAACGCATTATTCGCTGCACAGAAGCAAGCTAGAATCTAAAGCAACGGCTATTGCCTCGTAGAACCAAAGAGACTGGGTGAAATAGGCCTGAGCGCAGCGTTCATCCCACTCCATTGGCCTAGTTCAGCAAGTTATTGCGGGACCAAGAACTTTGCAAAGGGGGACAAACCACTGATGACTGCTAACATCAATGCTGCATTGCCAACCCTCGCCCCGGGGATGTTGCGCCGGGTGCATCATGTCGCCTTGAATGTGAAAAACATGACAGTCTCTCGCCAATTTTATGGAGAGATCTTGGGCCTGCATGAGCTGACGGGTCATGAGGTGCCTGCAACCCTAACGCAACTTGTGGCGGAGGGAAAGGTGGCAAACTTCATTACGCCTGACGGTACTATTTTGGATTTATTCTACGAGCCACATCTGGCCCCGCCGAATGACAATCCGCGCCAGCAGTTTACCCGCGCAAACCACCTTGCGTTTGATATTGCGCCTGAGCTGTTTGATGACGCGGTGGAGGTCTTGCATCAGCATCAGGTTGAGATTGATCACGGGCCTGTTACGCGACCCACTGGGCGCGGGATTTACTTCTATGACCCGGATGGATTTTTAGTGGAAATTCGGTGTGACTCTGTCTAAACGGCGGAATGGGGCGATCGCCCCATTCCATTTCGCCTCCACTATCTGACTAGGCCTCAATCAACCGTTTTAGAGCTTTGATCTGGATAGCGCGGCTCGCAATGGTGACAGAGTCTTTGCCAAAATCGACATACACTTTGCCGGAAAGAAAGCGGCTAGCCCCTTTGCGGGTGTATATCAATAGGGTTGGGTCCTTGTCTGGGGCTTCCATCTGCTCGTATCCCATTTGAGTCAGAATGCCGTTGAGCTTATTACGGAACGGTTTTTCCTTTTTGACTGGAACCGTGAAGCTGGTCGAGCGATTAAAGTAAGCCCCTACTAACCCTCCCAAAATGCCGCCCGCCAGCCCTAGCTGTTGCGGAAATCCACTAGTGGCGCTCACTCCTAGGGCCTGAGCGGCCACCAGGGAAAAGATGATAGCAACGCTCGCAAAGTAGTAGAGAAATGTGGCAGTAAACCCAGGACCATATTGCATAGAGGCTGTTACGAAGGCTGTTTTAGATAATCAACGCGCATGACTGAAGCATGTTGCAGCGCGGCGGCGGTGGGCTGCCTACGAAGCTGCCTGCAGAGGATGTTGGGAAGCAGGGCGATCGCCCCATGTTGCCATCTCCTCAGTGATGGTATCAGTCTATAGCACTTGCTGACCCGTTAAGCGGCCTGCGCGAGCCATGCCTGTTGGTTGACCGGTAAGTATTGCAGCTGATCGTGTAACCATGTGTCGAACAACTCTTCTAAAAGGCGACGGCGCACAGCCGCATCAAACTGCACAGGGATGAATTTCTCAAGCCGCACAATGGCCACCCATTCGCCGAGGGGAATCGGATAGTGCAGCTCGCCGGGTTGACTGGCGCGCAACAGGTTCCTTAAGACAGGATGCAGGGCACCCAGCTCAACAGGCCCAGCAATGCCGTGGCTGTTAGCTTCTGGCCCCAGAGAAAACTGTTGAGCCAGGTTGGCAAAGGATTGTTCACCCGATTCTATCCGGAAATAAAGTTCTTGGGCGATGCCCATGTCTTTAATGCGAATCAGGGAATAGAGCGCTTTGTCGAGCTGCCGCGATCGCTGGAGGAAGTAGGATTCTAGCTTAATGCCCAATACGGTTTCTTTAAATTTCTCTATTCGGCAGGGCGCGTGGCGATCGCCTGTGCGTGTTCTAGAATAATACCGGCTTGCTCTAGCCAAACTTGACGATCGGCCTCGGTGGCCAGGTGGCGATCGCCAAAAAACTGATCGACTGCAGCGGCGGTTTCCTCAGATGTGCAGGTAATCGGGGCGATCGCCCGGTCAATAATGCTTTCTGTCAGAAACTGCGGCAATAGTTGATATTCGCTCAAGCGCAACAACACATCATTGACAGAGATGCAGCAGACGCAGACGACGCTGCAGTGGGAGGGTTGGTTACTGTCATAGGGCTTGTATTCATAAGGCGTATTCAGCACGGAGACGTTGGGGTGTGATTACTGAACAGCCAAACCTCTCTTTATTACGCAAACAATTCAGAATTGATGACACGCCCTAGGGCTATATGACCAGAGCGGTTTCGCAGAGCCCGCGTACGGCTCGATTTCTGCGCGACAGTTCTAGGGTCGCTGCTGTGGCTGTCGCTACACCATCTTGACAGCTGCGTTAAGCAGTGATGAAGTGAAAATCCATCGCTTCATCATAAGCTTTACAACACACTCGTTCTCAGAGCTGTATGAGTTTCAGTTCTCAAGTTTGAATCATGAATCCGCTCGCTTTTAATCCCCAGCGCACCCATAGTTTGAGTACTTATTCTGACATTAATCCATATACAGATCGTCAGGCGGAAGAGAAGTATGACAATCCCAATCCAGATCCGGCATTTGCTCAAAGGCTTGGCGCAGCGACAGTTCCCATTTTTTTCGAATGCCGACCAGGTAGGGATCACCTAACCGCAACTGCAACTGGTAATGAATCTTAAAAGAATTAGTCTTATACATAATTAAGTTGACAGGTGGTCCCACCGAAATATTGGATTTCATGGTGGAGTCAATGGAGAGCAGCGCACATTTTGCAGCTGCTTCTACCGAAGTGTCGTAAGACAGAATGCGATCTAAAATTGGCTTGCCATATTTGGTTTCACCGATTTGAAGAAATGGGGTTTCGCGGGTTGCCTGAATGCAGTTGCCCTGGCTATAGATTTTGTAGAGTTCTGGTTCTTCGCCGGGCACCTGACCCGCTAGCAGGCACGTGCAGCTAAAGTCGATGTGGTCTCGCTCTAACCAGGGGCGATCGCGCTCTTGAACTTGACGAATTTTGCTCCCTACATAGCAGGCCATCGTATACATCGTCGGCAAGGTATGTAGATTGTCGGTAGAGCCTGTCCTTAGCTCCTGCTCTAGCAAATGCACGACTGCTTGAGTAATAGACAAATTTCCAGAGGTGCAGAGCATCACGGCTCGCTGGCCTGGCTGAGAAAAGTCGTAGAGCTTGCGATAGGTCGAAATGTAATCGACTCCCGCATTGGTGCGCGAATCTGCTGCAACAACCAGACCATCAGAGGTGACTATACCAAGACAATAGGTCATGAAGAATACGACATGGAAAAACAGCCGCGACGGCGCTAGTCTGTAAGCAATTCGTTAATTGATGCGCTGCAAGTTACCTGACTTTACCCACCCCTCGCTGCCATTTCCTAGGCGCACGTTGATCCACTCGCCATCATCGCTCACCCCTAATACTGCAAGCTGAGCGTTATATTCAACGCCACCCACTTGAGCAAAAGATACGCTAGGGCCATCCCGCAAAATCAGCCCGATGGCAACCGTGACCCGTGCCTGATACTCTACATCGTCAGCCGTTGGGTCTGGTTCGGCGGGCTCAACGGGAGCCGCAGCTTCTTCAACTGGGGGGGCAGGGTCTATAGCGGCATCTGCGGGGGGCGGCGCAGCGCTGTCATTGGGGAAGGTCGGGCGCGGTGGCAGTGACGACAAGCGAGTTAGGAAGTAGCGAGCGGTAGCTGCCCCGGCAAAAAATAGGATAGCGATCGCCAGCCCAATTCCCAACATCCCCTGAGAGAGGCGCATTAATGCCTTCATGGTGATTCAACCCCAATTTCCATAACGTCAGCAGTTCACGTCAAAAATGCGACTGCATATCACTGACCGTTATACCAATGATTGAGGGAGATGAACCGGCAATTCCACCTCAAACCAATTCAGTTGAGCCTCCTCTCTACTCTATTGGTCTCACGCTAGCCTGACACACTACCGAATCTGCATTGCTGCAACTCACTGCGACTAAAGGATAGGAAGCTTTAGCATACTTTTTTTGATGGTCGTTTAGCGGAATTTGTTGAACGAGGGAGGGAAAGTCACGGATGACATAGGCGCAACGTTTCATAAAGGCAGCAACCCAAGTCTGAACCCGATCTAGCTGGTCTGGAGAGAGCGGAGCGATCGCCCCCGTGGTAATGCAGCTAAACTCACCTGTGCGGTCAACCTCTAGCTGCCCAAGCCATTCTGCTGAAGGCCGCGTCGTATTCCAGTAATTTTTAACCACCGTAGGCCCGAGATAGTGGGCCGCCAGTCGACTCACCTGATTCACGCGTCCGTCAGTTCGCTCAACCCTGAACAGGCCTTGGTTTGGGAGGGTGAGGGCGTTGCAGAAGTGGCAACTTTGCCCACGACAGAGGCAGAGTGCGAATTGCCATTAAGATGGAAGGCCCCCCATAGACTGGGGGCAGTGGAGCTGAACCCAATGGGTGTCCATTGCTGGTGGCAACAGCGCGCTGCTTCCAGTAGTTTTGATTGGTTGGAGAGATGTTGCCCGCCATCAACCGAAATGTGGCGATCGCATTAGCAGAATCTAGCTCCAACTCCTGTTTCAGTGTGTCTATGGCAGCCCGATAGCTGTCCTGCACCAGTTCTAGGCCCGTGACTACCAGCAGCACGACGCGGTGCGCTAGCTTATAGATATAGGTCTGATGCCCGTTAAACTGAAACTCGAAGTAGTTAAAGCCCAACGGCGTGGTTCAATCACCTGTTGAATGCCGTGCGCCAGCGCTTCCTTCTGCTGAAAGTTAAGGTTTTGATCCACACCATAAAAGTAGGGGCGTGAATGCCCATCCATCAGGCCAATACCCACCACCCCCGGCAAATTTAAAAACGCTTCGATGACCTCCTGCTTCATAAGATGCTCTAATACATAGATAATAATCTTGAGAACCTTGAATCTAGCTGCAATCTAATGCAATCAAGGTCTATGGCGAGTCTTTTGACATTTTCATCAACTTAGGATCTACTTATAGAAGGGCCTAAAGTCTTAGGTTCTCTGGGATCAACCTTTGAGGTCACCTCTATTGAAGAGTTCCCACAATGACTGCAATTCTTGAACTTTTCTGCCGCCGTTCTGCTTTGATGGAGTGTATTGCCGGGATCAAGCTGTCACGCTAGATCTGCAGGCTATTCTGATGTTTTCACCGGGAGCTAGGGTTTGATGGATTCACTGGCTTTTGGTTCTTTGTTTCAGGCTTTTTAACCCATGTCTGACCTTCCTTTTACTCTGGATCAGCTGCGTATTTTGAAGGCGATCGCCGCCGAGGGCAGCTTTAAACGCGCTGCAGACAGCCTATACGTGTCTCAGCCTGCGGTGAGCTTGCAGGTACAAAACCTAGAGCGCCAGCTGGATGTGCCGCTGTTTGACCGAGGAGGTCGGCGGGCACAATTAACTGAAGCGGGACATCTGTTGCTCAGCTATGGCGATCGCATCCTATCGCTGTGTGAAGAGACGTGCCGCGCCATCGAAGATCTGCAAAACCTTCAGGGAGGGACGCTGATCGTTGGGGCTAGCCAAACCACAGGAACATATCTGCTGCCCCGGATGATTGGTATGTTTCGGCAACGCTACCCCGAAGTCGCCGTGCAGCTTCATGTGCATTCCACTCGCCGCACAGCTTGGGGTGTCGCCAACGGACAGGTCGATCTCGCCATCATTGGCGGCGAAGTTCCTACAGAACTGCAAGATTCTCTGGATATCGTTCCCTATGCAGAAGATGAACTGGCGCTGATCATGCCGATGGTGCATTCCCTGTCGCGCCAAACCACCATTCAAAAAGAAGATCTCTATAAGCTAGGCTTCATTTCACTCGATTCCCAATCCACCATTCGCAAGGTGATTGATCAGGTGCTCACGCGATGCGGCATCGAAACTCGTCGCCTCAAAATCGAAATGGAGCTCAATTCTATTGAGGCCATCAAAAATGCAGTGCAGGCCGGGTTAGGGGTTGCGTTTGTCTCCACCTCTGCAATCGAGAAAGAGGTGCAGTCGGGGATACTTCACCGAGCCCGAATTGACGATGTAACCGTGAACCGGATGCTGTCGGTGATCGTGAACCCCAACCGCTATCGCTCCAAGGCGGCGCAGGCATTTACAGAAGAAATTTTGCCCCTGTTTAGTGTTTTTAATCCCGTCTCGGCAAAGACAACGGAAAATGGCAACCTGCTAGCGGGCGCTGCCAAAGATTCAAAACAGGGGACAGATGCAGACATGACCCAGAAGTCTTTGGCAGAGGCGTCAAAATCTATCTCAAGGGACTCACCCTAAGCGAACCTCTTGGCCTTGTTAGGGCATTGAATACGTTGTAAACGCTTTATTTTGTTAAGCGCCCCGTTACAGCGTTGAGCCATCGTGAAGACCTAGTTATGGCTGCTAATCATCACTATTCATGCGGGCTACAGATATTTAGCATGTACGGGACGTGCCGTCTAGACGTATGCTGGAGGTAACGTGATGTAACGGCAAGCGCTATGGTTGAACGTCCTATTAAACGATCTGAACGGCTGGCTCGAGAGGCCGCTGGGACTGCAGAAAATGCTGCAGAAAATTCTGATCGTCCAGTCTCTGATCGTCCAGTCTCTGATCGCCCAGTCTCTGATCGCCCAGTCTCCGAGCGCCCAGTCTCCGAGCGTCCACAAAAAGAAGACCGCCCACGGGGTGACGATCGCAAGGGCAAACGCGATCGGCGCGATCGAGATCAGGGCGATCGCGCCAGTAGACCGCCCGCAAATCCTGCATTGATGCGGGGTCCTAAACCCAGTTCCAAGCCTGTGGAAGAAGACGCCCCGATCACTGCGCCCGTGCTGGCAAACATCCCTGATGCTCCCGACGTTGATGTCCCTGAGCCAGATACATCCGCACTTGAACCAGAGACAACTGCTCCTGAAGTGGCTGCAGTGGAACCAGAGACGACTGCTCCTGAAGTAGCTGCAGTGGAACCAGAGACGACTGCTCCTGAAGTAGCTGCAGTGGAACCAGAGACGACTGCTCCTGAAGTAGCTGCAGTCGCCTCAGAACCTGAGGTTATGTCCTCTGCGGCGGAACCGGCAGTAGAGGCAGCCGCCGCAGATGTTCCCCAAGCAGATCCGGTGCCGGTAGAAGTAGAGGCAATGGCAGAGACTGCGATCGCCGATGTTGCAACAGACGCGCCTGCCGATATGACGGCAGCGGCAGCAGATGCAGCAGAGGATGCCGCTGCAGACGTTGATGTGGAATCGGTTGCTGAACTTGCTACCCCAGAGGAGGCAGTCGCTGATGGGGCAGATGTTCCTATGCCCGTAGCGGATGTGATGGAGGCTGAGGCGGGGCCAACTAGCGCTGCGGCGCTCAGCGATGAGCCGGATGCTGCCGCCATGGATGGCATTCCTGAAGCCGCAATAGAGCAGGCGATCGCCGAGGCTCCGGTTGAAGAGAGTGCCGACCCGCCTGTGGCTGACGTATGATCGGGCGATCGCCCCATCTAAGGCGTTGTACCTGGGCCTACACCAGCGCTGGATATGAGTCTCAATAGACGTAGCAGGCCATACCGCTGGGGGCGCGGCCCTACTGCACAGGCCTGCTACGCCGATACCCCTCCCCCCTAAAGCCGATGGTGCAGTGGAAGCAATGCGTTTCCATGCGCCATCGGCTTTTTGGCTAGCATGTCGATTGATGGTCTGCTGCCCTATCCTCTGTTGTTACTAAGCGATCGCTCTATGATGCCCCATCCTGAAACCAACCCAGATCAACCCGGTACGAGTTCCGCTCAGCCCTCTCTAGAACCCCGCGCTCAGGAGCCCCAGGGAGATTCATTAGCGGAGCCGTCAACAATAGAGGCTGCTCATTACTGCCTTAAACAATTTGATGCAGCCCCCCCGACCGGCGATGCCAGTCCCCCACCCAGAGCAACCGAGCGGGCACGACTGCAGGCCGCGTTGGGGGTTGTGGCAGCCCACTCTGATCATCAGCTGCTGGGAATTTGCGCGGATTCTCAAGACGAGGGAGTTACAGCGCTGATGGCCTATGCGCATGCCCTGGGCTACCAGCCTGTGGTGCAGATCCCTACAATGGAAGGGGCCGTGTACCTTAAGTTCAACCCGCTGACAGGGTTGGTCTATGGCGATCGCTACAGCGGCTCCCATCGCGGCGTGCTGGTGTCGTGCCAGTCTGCAGAAGGGGGCGGCGTGAACGACATGTATGGGCATTTGCCGCTCGACCTATTCCAAAGGTAAGTCAACCCTGTCTTATCAAACTGTGTGGTGTTAAAAGCTGTGACGGCAAAACCCGTGAGCGTAGAGAGTGAATTCGACCTAGACCCAGAGATTGAACTGGCCGTATCGCACGGGGCCGATCGCCTTGATCGGTATGTGGCCTCACAGGTGACTACCCTGTCGCGCACCCATGTGCAGCGGCTGATTGAGCAAGGGCAGGTGCAGGTAAATGGAGCCGTGTGCGAGTCTAAAAAGGCAGAAGTGAAGGGGGGCGATCGCATCGTGCTTACCCTTCCCCCTGCCCAGCCGCTGGATGTATTGCCAGAAGAGATTCCCCTCGACGTGCTCTATGAAGATGACCAACTGCTGATTCTCAACAAGCCCGCAGGCATGGTCGTGCATCCCTCCCCCGGGCATGATCGGGGCACTTTAGTGAATGCGCTGCTGGCGCATTGCCCCGATTTGCAAGGCATTGGGGGGGTGCAGCGTCCTGGCATCGTGCATCGGTTGGATAAAGACACGACGGGGGCGATCGCCATTGCTAAAACCGACCTAGCACACCAGCATCTGCAGGCTCAGTTCAAGACCAAAACCGCTCGTCGTACCTATCTTGCGGTTATTTACGGTGCCCCTAGTGCCGACCAAGGCACCGTGGATGCGCCCGTTGGGCGGCATCCTGTAGACCGCAAAAAAATGGCAATCGTGCCAGAAGAGCGGGGGGGGCGCCGAGCCATTACCCACTGGCAGGTTCTAGAACGGCTCGGCAACTATAGCGTTCTGCAATTTGATTTAGAGACAGGCCGCACTCATCAAATTCGAGTCCACAGTGCCCATATCGGCCATCCGGTGGTGGGAGATCCCGTCTATGGTTCAGGGCGAACCCTTGGGGTTAATTTGCCGGGGCAAGCACTCCATGCCTGGAAATTACGGCTGCAGCATCCCCAGACTCAAGACTGGATCGAGGCGATCGCCCCGCCACCACCCCAGTTTTCGACCTTAATTCTCAAATTACAGCAGCGATTTACGTCATAATTCGCAATCTATAAGGGGTTTTGTTTACATTGTGTAATAAAGCCTGCACTCTTCCTCAGGATTGGATAAATTCAAACAAACTCTTTAATTCACTAGACTTGCGGCATTTGCAAAAGAATCTCAGGCCAACATCTTGCGTCTAATGGCAAGTTTGATAGGCCGTCAATGTTAAAAAAAATTGACCTAAATTCATGACGAAAAGTAGCTGAGATCCCCGTAGCTCCTAGCATTTGACGGAACTTCTGATTATCTCTATACAGTTTAATAACTTGTAACAAATAATGGCTTGCCTGCATTGTATAAAGAGATTCGGAAGGGTAATTTACATCCGCCAGCCAAAGAAAACTGCTGATTTTGCTGGGTTTCGACCTTCTCATACAACGATGAACTTTTCTCAGAAAGTTGAGTTGGGGTTCATGGGCAGTAGAGAAGATCAAGGGTCAGATGTCGGTCGGTTTCCGTAAGAGCTGCGCGCCGCTCAACAAGCTGGCAAGCGTGCGGATCGTGATCCTTTCTACCGCGCTGATTAATCAGTGCAGACTGGCTCAAGTCAAATCCAGTTTTATTAAGACCGAACTCAACTAAAAAAGTAGGAGATTGAGTCCATGTTAGATGCTTTCGCCAAGGTCGTTTCCCAAGCTGATGCAAAGGGTGAATTCCTGAGCGGTGCTCAGTTTGACGCTCTGGCAAACATGGTCAAAGAAGGCAACAAGCGCCTTGACACCGTAAACCGGATCACCAGCAACGCCTCGACCATCGTTGCCAATGCAGCTCGGGCGCTGTTTGAAGAACAGCCCCAGCTAGTTCAGCCTGGTGGCAACGCCTACACCAACCGTCGCATGGCTGCTTGCTTGCGCGACATGGAAATCATTCTGCGCTATGTATCCTATGCCACGTTGGCTGGTGATTCGAGCGTTCTGGATGATCGCTGCCTGAACGGTCTGCGTGAGACCTACCAAGCCCTGGGTGTACCCGGTGGTTCTGTCGCAGCTGGCGTATCCAAAATGAAGGATGCTGCTGTATCCATCGTTAATGACACCAACGGCATCACCAAAGGTGACTGCTCCGCTCTGGCTTCAGAAGTAGCTAGCTACTTTGACCGCGCTGCCTCTGCAGTTGCGTAGTCAGCTTTCGGTGAGGACCAGTTGCTTAGCTCCTCGATCTGAGGGCTTAGCTGCTATCCACCTTTTTACTTTCAAATTCAAAACAAGTAGATTTTAGGTTCTAGGGAGATATCTCGACATGAAGACCCCAATTACTGAAGCGATCGCATCTGCCGATACTCAGGGCCGGTTTTTAAGCAACACCGAACTGCAGGCTGTGAACGGTCGCTTTGAGCGCGCCGCCGCTAGCTTAGAAGCTGCCCGTGCACTCACCAGCAACGCTCAAGGTTTGGTTGACGGTGCTGCCAATGCGGTTTATCAGAAGTTCCCGTACACCACCCAAATGCAAGGGCACAACTTCGCTGCTGATTCTCGCGGTAAGTCCAAGTGCGCTCGTGACATCGGCTACTATGTGCGGATGGTGACCTACTGCCTAGTCGCAGGTGGCACTGGCCCCATGGATGAGTACCTGATTGCTGGTTTGGATGAGATCAACCGCACATTTGATCTGTCTCCCAGCTGGTATGTAGAAGCTCTGAAGCATGTCAAAGCCAACCACGGATTGTCTGGTCAGGCTGCTAACGAAGCCAATACCTACATCGACTACGCGATCAACGCACTGAGCTAGTTGATTGTGCTGCCCGGAGGGGTAAGCGGTTGCTGGCGATACTGCTGGCGAATGTTTACGCTTCCGGGCATTGCTGTATCTAGGCTAGCCCTAGTGGCAGATAATTAATGACGGCCACGTCTGTTCAACTCGGCAGCTCTGGCTAAGCGTCGTTGATCAATGCCTGGGTGGATGGTGCTCTGAGGACGCGGGCGATTGCTCATTAGCTAAACCTGGTGGGCTGACAACCTCACTGATGGCGTGGGTAAATCCACCCGCTACGTTGATTGAGGCTGTATTGATGGGCGTTCTCCTGGTTGTATAGTTGGGAGGATTAAGACAATGGCAGGCTTGGTTGCGGCGAATCAGTTAGGCATCTCCGCTTATGATGCATCGGAGCGGGTTGAGCTGCGCTCAACTTGGACAGAAGACGATGTGCAGGCAGTTATTTGGGCGGCCTATCGTCAGGTGCTGGGGCATGACCACGTAATGGCCAGTGAGCGGCTCGTCAGTGCTGAGTCACTATTGCGTCAGGGTCAAACCTCAGTTCAAGATTTTGTGCGGGCGATCGCTCTATCAGAACTGTACAAAGAAAAATTCTTTTACAGCACACCTCAGGTGCGGTTTATTGAATTGAACTTTAAGCATCTGTTGGGGCGTGCACCCTACGACGAATCGGAAATTTCATATCACGTTGATTTGTATAACCAGCAGGGATATGACGCTGAAATCAATTCCTACTTGGATTCAGCGGAATATCAAGAAAGCTTTGGCAATGGGGTTGTGCCCCACTATCGCGGCTTTCAAACCCAGCGGGGGCAAAAAACGGTTGGGTTTCCTCGCATGTTTCGGCTGTTTCGTGGCTATGCCAACAGCGATCGCGCCCAGTTTGGCAAAAACCGCTCTCGGCTGACCCAAGAAGTTGCCCGCAATCAGTCGATGCCAGTGGTGCCTCCCGTGAGTGGGGTGCGACCGGTCTCAGGTCGCGCTGATGGGTCTACCTTGGTGGGGGCAGCGGCGGGCGATCGCGAGCAACTGTTTCGGTTGCGCGTGGTTCAGTCTGCGTCCGGTGGTGCCACGCCATTACGGCTCGGCAATCGCGATCTACTGGTGCCTTACGACCAACTGTCTGCCCGATTGCAGCAGCTAAATCGCAACGGAGGCCGCGTAGTCAGCGTTTCGCCTGCTTAGCGCTGGCAGTACTCCCGTTAAATCAATCTGTTCATCCATAGCCTTGTGGATGTGCATGCTGTGTTGACTGTGTTTTGTTCATCAGGAGAATTCAGGAGAGAAATCCGTGCCTATTACAACAGCCGCGTCGCGACTGGGCACCTCTGCCTATAGCGACATCCAGCCTGTCGAGCTGCGTCCAAATTGGACGAAAGACGATGTTGAAAGTGTCGTGCGTGCCGTTTATCGTCAGCTTCTGGGCAACGACTATTTGATGAAATCTGAGCGGCTAACCAGCGCTGAGTCGTTGCTGCGAGACGGCAACATTTCAGTGCGCGAGTTTGTGCGCTGCGTTGCCAAATCTGACCTATACAAGCAAAAGTTCCTCTACGGCAACTTTCAAACCCGAGTGATCGAGCTGAACTATAAGCACCTGTTGGGGCGTGCTCCCTACGACGAGTCAGAGGTGATTTTCCATCTCGACCTGTATGAGACTCAGGGGTTTGATGCAGATATCGATTCCTATATCGATTCTGAAGAGTACCAGGCTAACTTTGGCGAGAACGTAGTGCCCTACTATCGGGGCTTTAAGTACTACGATGGCGCCCGCGCCGTCGCCTTTAACCGGATGTTTCGCCTGTATCGGGGCTATGCCAACAGCGATCGCTCCCAAACGGGCGGGCGTCAATCACGCTTAGCTCGCGATCTGGCCCAGAACAAAGCGACCTCTATTATGGCGCCCTCGAGCGGCAGCAGCTTTGCCTTCTTTAACTCGTCTAATGATGTGGTTCCGACCAAGTGCCTGGGCGGCTCCATTAGCCAAAACCCTCGCGTCTACCGATTAGAAGTGGCTGGGTTGAGAAATGGCGGCTCTGGCGTGGGCTATCCCAAATTGCGCCGTAGCAGTACGGCCTATCTGGTGCCCTACGATCAGCTGTTGCCGCGGATGCAGCAGATTCATCGCCAAGGTGGACGGATTGTAAGCGTCTCGCCCGCAAGCGTTGCCAGCAAGTAGCGCCGCTAGCGGAGCGATGCAGGCTGCATCGCTCCGCATTGGGTTAGCGTTCTCAGCAGTAGTTGCGTTAGTAGTCATTGTTTAGAGGTACACCTTAATGTTTGGACAAACTGCGGTCGGGCGTGCAGCCAACACTTCCTCTGGCGCACGAATGTTTCGCTATGAAGTAGTTGGGCTGCGGCAGAATGATGAAGCCGATAAAAACAACTATTCTATCCGCAACA
>JBGTOF010000309.1:0-8093 GCA_041742695.1 Elainellales cyanobacterium
TGTTTTAAAAGGGTCAGATTGAGGATCAAAAGCCACCTGTACGGATCACATTGTTCCTTGAAACCCTCATTCCTTCGTAGCAGTTCCTCAGTAGTTGAGGTAGTTCAAGTAACTCCAGAGGGCTTTTCAAACACCCTCTTAGGTCGCTTCCCTATCCCAGATCGACATCCTAAGTTAACGCGAGTACTCACACTTGAGTTCAGGCAGCTTCAATCTCATAGATCAAATTAAGGACGAAAAAATTTCATAAATTTGCGCTGGCTTTTCTATAACAACGCGTGCTATTGATTCCAAGCTCAATTATCTCGAGCAATTAAAAAAATAGGATTGAGTAATGTGATTCGTTACTCAATCCTGCTTGATATTAAGCAATAGGCTCTAGCCCATTATTCTTTAATAGTCCGATTGCAGAGCAGAGCTAGACCCTAGTGCTCAAGAGCAATCCACCTTGTATCAGATAGACTGGCAACTAATCTAAATATCCCATTAGGGTTTCGCTGTCTACCGTTTCATTATCAGCAATAGGGCGACCACCGGGTAAGAGTGGGGCTTCCATCAAATCAACATCGCTAGCAAAAATTGGACGCCCGCCCGGCAATGATAGGTCTTCCCGCACGGATATATTGCTAGCAAACACAGGGCGATTACCCGGCATAGTAGTTTCTAAAACGCGAATGTCGCTAGACATAATTGGGCGTCCGTTAAGTATGGTTCCATAAACATCTAAATGACTCGCAGCAATAGGACGAATCCCGGCTGAGCTATAGCTTTCAGCGATCTCGATGGCTCCAGGGCCAACTGGGCGACCGGGCCCTGTGATGCGCTCCCGTTCTGTCGTACTGTCTTTGACCGTAATTGCACTCACTTCAGATTCCTTTCCCTTTTGAGATGATGCAGAGGTGCTAGATGTCGCTTTATCTGCTGACTCTGCACTGGCGGCTTTCGATTCTGTCACTGGTGTCTCCCGAGTTCTGCTGCGAGTCGTTCGTCGCCCATTACTCCTAGTTGATTCGCCACGTTCCATGAGCTATATCCTCTTAGGTGCATGAGTAAACCCTCCATTGCAGCGAGGGATATCCAACCGATGCCGCTTCAAAGGATCACTCATTGAATGAGCTAAACGAAAATGAATAGTTGATTACACTACCGTTGCACTCATTATAAGGGCAAAGCATTAGCCTCTCTTTTCGAAAATTGACGGCAATGATAGGGATTATTTAATAAGCTGTTTAGTATTTTCAAATCAATCGAGCGACTAGCCGAAGGTTGATTTACAAAGCGCAGTATCACTTCATAATTCTTTAGATTTCTGTCAAGGGAAATGGCAGATCCTCAGGGCTGGTTATGAATTTTAGCTCTATTTAAGCTGCGTTGATCTTGCTTAATCTCAGCCCAAACCTTGGTTAGCGTCAGTTTGGCAATTCCTCCAACCCTACTACTCGTAGTGCGAGCAGCAGAATTTTAGCGTTGTTGCAGCCTAGCAGCGCCGGGCTGTAACAACGCTATCAAAGTTGGATTTGGTTAAGATAGACGGCTTGTATCACTGAGCCGCATCGCAAGCCGGTTGTGGGCAGATTGTGGCGGTGGACTTATGCTGCAAATTCTTGTAATGATCGGGCAAACCTCTGAGGGTCGAAGCTGCGGGGATCACGCCGCGAGCCAGAGCGGTCTACATCTCGATGGGTTGTGATGCGATCAAAGGAAATGCTGGTTCTGAGGACGAGCCAGGCTAGAGAGCGATATTGGGCATCGGTGTAGCCGCTGTGGCGCGCTTGGTTGCCTCGCCCATCGTCGGGTGTCTCTAAAGAGATGTGATAGGCAAAATTATTGACCGAGGGAGGAAAGAGAGGGTTGGTGGCTACTGCTTCGGGGCCATTGTGGCCATTAAACATAGAGTTGCCTGCTCCAAAGGCGCGATATTCTGGTGGCACAATGTAGACGATTGTGCCGTTGCGGCGAATCAGGGCATGGTAGCTGCGCTGATCTTCATCGCGAGGAGTATAGGCCCGAAATGTATTGATGGCGCTAGAGGCTGTTCCTACGGTTTCGTGGAGTACGATCAGCGGTGCGTTGCTGATGGGTCTGCCGTAGGCATCAATGGAGACGCGATCGCCAAAATTTGTTGGATCGGCTGGCGCAGACTCCTGTGGCGGCACGTAAGCGCCTTCTAACTGTTGCCAATTGAGGAACGAGGGTGGGGCTGGAGGGCGCGGGGGAGTCTCTGGTCGATTGAAGCGAGGGAGTTTAGCAATGAGAGAGGCGCTGGGTAGAGGCTCTGTATTAGTAGTTGCTAGGTTCGTTTGGGCGATCGCCCTAGAAATCGCTCCCGAGTCATTGACACCCAGCGATGTAGACGCGAGCACCGTTCCCAATCCGGCAAAGATTACCAGTGTTGCCAATGCCGAAAATAGTAGCCGAATTCCATATCCCCCAGTTCCACGACGATGAGACACAAACGTTTCCTCACTACAGGACAGATAGGACCACACAGATCCTATGCAAAAGTATTACACCGGATACTTGGTTTGCCTCTTACTTCAAGCAGAGAGTGTTTGAAGCGCTGCATGCTGGGCATGATTCTAGCGCGCTGGCCTAAGTACACCAAACATCTCAAACCAACAGGCTATGGCAATAGTACGTAGAAATAAGACTAACCCACTGCTCAACCTAACGTGACCTTTACAAGGGTAAAACCATGCGATCGTATAATTCCCTGCCAAATTCGCAGCCCAACCCGCTATGATTTTAGGTTGAACGTGAAATTCGTAATAGCAACTTAAATGGCAGAAACCCTTCTGTATAACGCCCTGCGCGAAGCCATTGACGAAGAAATGGCCCGTGACTCTAATGTATTCGTCCTCGGAGAGGATGTAGGACACTACGGCGGCTCTTATAAGGTAACCAAAGATCTCTATAAAAAATATGGCGAGTTTCGGGTGCTAGACACCCCAATTGCCGAAAACAGCTTCACAGGTATGGCAGTAGGAGCTGCAATGACTGGGCTGCGTCCCATCATTGAAGGGATGAACATGGGATTTTTGCTGTTGGCCTTTAACCAAATTGCCAATAATGCGGGGATGCTGCGTTACACCTCTGGTGGAAATTTCAAAATCCCCCTAGTGATTCGGGGACCAGGAGGGGTAGGGCGACAGCTGGGTGCTGAGCATTCGCAACGGCTAGAAGCCTATTTTCAGGGTGTGCCAGGGTTAAAAATGGTGGCCTGTTCTACTCCTTACAATGCAAAGGGTTTGCTTAAAGCCGCAATTCGGGATGATAACCCGGTGCTGTTTTTTGAGCATGTGTTGCTCTACAACTTAAAGCAAGATTTGCCCGATACAGACTATGTGCTTCCTATCGATAAGGCTGAGGTCGTACGGGAAGGTGCTGATGTCACGATTCTTACCTATTCGCGGATGCGGCACCACGTGACCCAAGCAGTCAAGGTCTTAGAAAAAGAGGGGTATGATCCTGAAGTGATTGACCTGATTTCGCTTAAGCCACTAGATTTTGAGACAATTGGTGCATCCATTCGCAAGACCCATCGGGTGATTATTGTAGAAGAATGTATGCGGTCGGGTGGGATCGGGGCAGAACTCACGGCTTCGATTAACGATCGCCTGTTTGATGAGCTAGATGGCCCAGTGGTGCGCTTGGCGTCTCAAGATATTCCAACACCTTATAATGGCGCTCTCGAAAATTTGACCATCGTGCAGCCGCCACAGATTGTAGACGCGGTGAAGAAGGTGGTGGCAAACCAGATTTAGAGTTGGTCGTATTTGGGCGCTGACTTTGTATCGCTAGCCCCCATGAATAGGAGGGCTGAGTTTAGTGAAATCTTCACTGAGTTAGGGTTTCACTCATCCACTCTAATTGTCTTGAAAATGTCAGTTCGGCTAATTCTTCTAACCTTGCTGCCCGCGGCGTAGGCAGCACAGTCTGGCGTTAATTTTAATTCCGCAGCGTGGGACTGAAATTAACGTTATCGAACTTATGTCTTCTGAGGGCATCGGCTAGGCAAACCTCAGTGCGGGTAAGACGGGTTTGAGCGTATGCCGAACTCGCAGCAATAAAAACGAATAAGGGGAAGCGTCGCAACGCTCCCCCTTATTTGTTTTTCATCCTCGAAAAGTTCTACGCGGTAGAGAGGGGCTTGCGCTGAGTAGAGGCGCTTCTCTACCGCGTAGAGCAATCACTAAGGAGCGGGTGTAAGCACTTTCTCTGGAGCGATCGCCACTTCGGGGCTTTCGACTTCTGAGGGCGGCACCACCTGCCAAAACTTGGGCAGCACCTCGGTCCAGTTCTCTAGAATCTGCTTGGCTTTTGGGCTGCCGGTCTTATCGGCGTGGGCCTGAATCAACTCTTTCAACTGCTGCTCACCCACCGGGCTCACAATCCGCTGAATCTTGACGATTTCAGGGTTGACTTTGGCGGTAAAGCTATCATCTTCGTCTAAGAAGTAGCCCAAGCCACCTGTCATTCCGGCACCCACGTTGCGGCCCACACGGCCCAACACGACAATCACGCCGCCCGTCATATATTCGCAGCAATGGTCGCCTGCACCTTCAATGACGGCTTGCCCTTTGGAGTTTCGCACGGCAAAGCGCTCCCCTGCCTGTCCATTGGCATAGAGGCTTCCACCCGTAGCGCCGTATAAGCAGGTATTGCCGATAATGACGTTCTGAGATGGATCGTAGGTGGCAGCCGCAGTGGGTTTAATGGTAATTTCCCCGCCGTTCATGCCCTTGCCTACGTAATCGTTGGCTTCGCCTTCTAGGTTTAGGGTCATCCCCGACAGGTTAAATGCGCCAAAGCTCTGACCCACGCTGCCCTTTACATTAAGCGTGATATGGCCGGCAAAGCCTGTGTTGCCATAGCGCTTGGCGATCGCCCCAGCCAGCCGTGCGCCCACGGTCCGGTCGGTATTCACCACAGGGGTAGTTTTAGTGACGGTTGTTTGTTGGGCGATCGCTCCCATAACCTCAGCATCATTCAACAGCTCATCGTCGAGTACGGGGCCATTGCTATGTACCGTTTCATGGGTGAGCCAAGCGCGGTTGCTACGAGTGTCGGGCAACTTGGTCAGACAGTCTAGATTGAGCGCCTTGGTTTTAGTCAGCTGCACGCCATTACGGGGCACTAGCAGATCCGATCGCCCGATGATATCGTTCAACGAGCGATAGCCCAGCCGAGCTAAGAGCGATCGCACCTCTTCCGCAACAAAGTAGAAGAAATTCACAACATGCTCTGGCATACCGGTAAAGCGTTTGCGCAGGGCTTCTTTCTGACTAGCAACGCCCACTGGGCAATTGTTGGTGTGGCAGATGCGGGCCATAATGCAGCCTTCGGCGATCATGGCGATAGAGCCAAAGCCAAACTCTTCAGCGCCCATGAGCGCGCCCATGATGACATCCCAGCCGGTCTTGAACCCGCCATCGACCCGCAACAGCACGCGATCCCGCAGCTGGTTCTCCATGAGCACGCGATGCACTTCCGTTAGCCCCAGTTCCCAAGGGCTCCCGGCGTGTTTAATCGAACTCAGGGGAGACGCGCCAGTGCCGCCATCATGCCCCGAGATTTGAATGATATCGGCATTGGCCTTGGCGACTCCCGCCGCAATCGTGCCAATGCCTACTTCTGCCACCAGCTTCACTGATACCTGGGCAACGGGGTTAATCTGGTGCAGGTCAAAAATGAGCTGGGACAGGTCTTCAATGGAGTAGATGTCGTGATGGGGCGGGGGTGAGATTAGCGTGACTCCCGGCTTGGATCGCCGCAGCATGGCAATGTAGGGGCTGACCTTGGGGCCTGGCAACTGCCCTCCCTCCCCTGGTTTTGCACCCTGCGCTACCTTAATTTCGAGCTGGCGCGCGCTCATCAGATACTCTGGCGTCACACCAAAGCGTCCAGAGGCAATTTGCTTAATAGCAGAGTTGGCGGTATCGCCGTTTCGCAGTCCTTTTAAGTGCGGCAGCAGGGACGAGAGTCCACCGTCGTTGACGTCTTCTAGCACGTTAAACCGCACCGGATCTTCCCCACCTTCCCCAGAATTGGACTTGCCGCCAATCCGATTCATGGCGATCGCCAAGGTTTCGTGGGCTTCGCGCGATAGCGCTCCCAGCGACATGCCCCCCGTGCAAAACCGTTGCACAATGTCGGTAATGGGCTCAACCTCATCCAAAGGGATAGAGGGGCGATCGCTCTGCAAATCCAGCAGATCGCGCAGCGCCGTGGCGGGTCGTCCTTCTAATTGCTTGGTGTAAAGGTCATAGTGATCGTAGTTTTTTTGCTCAACTGCGCGATGCAGGTGCTTCGCCATTTCGGGGCTATTCATGTGGTATTCCCCACCGGGGCGATACTGCACAAACCCAAAATTTTCGAGCTTTTTCAGCGTCAGTTCGGGGAACGCCCGGTGATGGAACGACAACACCTCATTCGCCAAGTCGACCACCGTCAGCCCACCCAGCCGTGAAGCCGTACCGGCGAAGCCCAAGTGCAGCAGCTCAGAGCCAATGCCAATGGCCTCAAAAATTTGCGCCCCGTGATAGCTCGACAGCAGCGAAATCCCCATTTTGGAAAGGATTTTCAGGAGGCCTTTTTCGACAGCACTGCGGTAATGCTGCTGGGACATCTCCATGGTCATATCCGGCAGTTTGCCGGTTTCAATTTGCTTTTGGGTTTTGGGGCTGTTGTACCAGTGGCGCACCGTATCCCACGCTAAATAGGGGCAGACTGCGCTAGCGCCATAGCCCACCAAGCAAGCGAAGTGGTGCGTGCTCCAGCACTGGGCCGTGTCCACCACCAGCGACGCCCGCATCCGCAGGCCTTGGCGGATGAGATGATGATGCACTGCCCCTACCGCCAATAGGGGCGGAATATAGCTTTGGGTTGGGCTGAGGGAGACCGAGTCGCCTTGAATATTAAGGCGATCGCTCAACACCAAAATCTCAGCGCCTTGGCGCACAGCGGCGACCGCCTGCTGGCAGAGATCCTGCACGGCCTGACTTAGCCCGGCGGGCCCGGTAGAAATGTCGTATAGCGTAGATAGCGACGCTGTTCCCAAGCCTGCCTGGTGAATCGCTGCCAATTCTGGCTCGCTCAGCACCGGAGAGGTCAGGGTAATGAGCCGCGCATCCGCTGGCTTTTCTTGCAGTAGGTTGCCCCGACCCCCCAAGTGCATGGTAAGCGACATGACCAGTTTCTCTCGCAGGGGGTCAATGGCTGGATTGGTGACCTGTGCAAACCGCTGCTTGAAGTAGTCATACAGCAGATGGGGTTTTGTAGACAAAACAGCTAGGGGAATGTCATCCCCCATGCAGAACGTGGGTTCACTGCCCTTCGACGCCATATCCTCGATCACCATCTCCACATCTTCGGAGGTATAGCCGAAGGCAACTTGATGGCGCAGCAGGGTGTCTGCCTTCAGACGGGTCTCTGCCGGAAACGGAAGGGGCTCCAGTGTGGTGCGGTTGTCGTTGAGCCATTTTCCATAGGGCTGGCGACGGGCAATTTTCTGCTTGATGTCCCAGTTTTTTGAGACCTCTAGCCGTTCTAGATCAAAGGCGATCGCCTGCCCTGGCCCCAGCCGTCCCTTTTCTACAATATCGGCCTCATCAATGGGAATCACCCCCGCTTCTGAGGCAACGAAGAGATAGCCATCGCGAGTAATCACATAGCGGGCGGGTCGCAGACCGTTGCGGTCGAGCGATGCCCCAACGACCTTGCCATCGCTAAACACCAGCAGCGCTGGGCCATCCCACGGCTCTTGAATGCCGCTGTAGAAGTCATAGAACTCAACAATTTCAGGAAACTCGGTCAGATCAGGCTGGTTCTTGTAGGCTTCAGGAACCATGATCATCAGTGCTTCGAGAGGCTCTCGCCCTGACCGCACCAGCATCTCAAATACGTTATCAAGGTTGGCTGAGTCACTGTTTTGGGGGCGCACCGTAGGCTTGAGATCCGGCAGCGACTCACCCCAGCAGGGATGATCCAGATCCGCTTCTCGCGCCATCATCCAGTTGATGTTGCCCAATAGCGTATTGATCTCGCCGTTATGCCCCAGCAGCCGCATCGGCTGGGCCAGGGGCCAGCGAGGC
>JBGTOF010000271.1:0-2760 GCA_041742695.1 Elainellales cyanobacterium
CCCCATCGGCTACCAGACCAACCTGATGGTCTACGGGCCGGGGGGGTACAAGTTCACCGACTTTATGCGGGTGGGTATTCCCTTCAACCTCATGTTTTGGGGGCTGACGGTGCTGATTGTGCCCCGGGTGTTTCCGTTTTAAGAGATTTCTAGAAAAGAAGATCCCCGCTTTACCCAGCGACTGTAGCCACCCTAGGGCTGGCCCTTGGTCATTGCCTCGAGAACTCCCCTAAACCCCATTGAGGGTAATCTAGCGTTTGAGAATAATCCATACGGCATGGATGATGCCAGGGATGTAGCCCAGCAGAGTCAGAAGAATATTAATCCAAAACTGGGGGCCAATGCCCACCTGTAAAAATACCCCCAGGGGTGGGATAAAAATGGCGGCTAAGAGTCTCAGAAGATCCATGTTTTGCCTCAAATCTAATCGTTGCTTTATTTAAATTTTAAAAGCAAAACCTAACTGTCTTCATCTGCCTAAGGGCAGTAATTTGCCTGCCGTTGGAGATAGATTTGGCGATCGCAAAATGCATCTCCGGAATGGGCTTTTACGCATTATCCTGAATAATTATATAGTCCCTGAGGCGATGCGCATTCAGCGTCGATTTGTGATTCATTAAATTTTAATTTTTTCAGGATGCTCTAGTGAAATTTAGGCATTGGGTGAGCTTAGTAATATTAGGGATTTGCCTGTACGTACTCTGGCTGATTCGCAATGTACTGCTGGTAGCCCTAATGGCCATTATTTTAGTGGTGGTGCTCAATCGAATGGTGCGATCGCTCCAGCGCCATCTCCCCGATCGCAGACTGGCAGTACTTGTACTGGTGGCGTCTGTTTTCCTGGGGTTGAGTGTATTTGGGCTGTTGATTATTCCACCCTTTGCGGATCAGGTGCAGGACTTAATTAACGTTATCCCGAGCATTATCATCAGTCTTGACGGCTGGCTAGCTGCCCTCGACGGCTGGGTGCCGGGTGGGGGTGAAGATGGCACCCTCCCAGGCTTGATCACCCTTTTGAATCAGCTCAACTCGCTGAGTTTTGAGCTGATTTTTGGGCAGTTTTTTAGGCTGTTTTCCAACACCTTGTCGGTAGCTCTTAACTTGCTGATAGCGACGGTGCTAGTGATCATGATATTGCTCAATCCAGCTGCCTATCGCAGGCTGTTTCTCAGCATCTTTCCGATGGCGGCGCGGCGGCAGGTAAGCCATGTCTTAGACAACTGTGAGGAGACCATATCCTCCTGGTTTACGGGCGTATTCTTTAGCATGACCGTCATTGCTTTGATGAGCCTGACCGGCCTTTCGCTTTTGGGGGTGCCCCTGGCGTTGGCCAATGGCCTACTGGCGGGGCTGCTGGCCTTTATTCCCAACCTGGGGCTGGTGATTAGCGTTATTTTCCCGGTCGCCATTGCCCTACTAGAGTCTCCCTGGAAGGCGATCGCAGTGGTGGTGCTATACGTTGTGATTCAGCAGGTCGAGAGTCGCCTACTGACCCCGCTGGTAGTGCCGCGGCGGGTGTCTCTGTTGCCAGCGGTGGCCCTGGTAGCCCAGGTGGTTTTCGCGGCATTCTTTGGGGCCATGGGGCTGCTGCTGGCCCTGCCACTGACGCTAATCATTCAGCAGTGGCTGAATGAGTTTTGGGTAGAGGGATTTCTAGAACAGCACTAGTACAGGAAGGCAGAAGTATGAAGGCAGAAGACAGAAAGAGAATCCTGTAAATGCCAAGGCCATGACAAGCAGAACCCCCCTGATCCGTTGACCACTAGCTACTGCTATGAAGCTGCCCCGACCCTACTTGGGCTGCGGGGCAGATGAAGAAATGCGTTAGTGCCCCTGGCTTAGCCAACCCCTGCGGTGGAGGTCGGAGTTGACTGCTTAAGCTGGTAGTCTGGGTCAGTCCAGCACTGGGGCAGAGCCTCCCCGGAGGGAAATTGCAGGCGCGACTTAGGAAAAGCCTCCGGAGGTTGCTCTTCTTCACCGGCCTGCTGCTGCCCCTGCACGTGGTCTTGCACGGGGTTAAATAACTCTTCAGGATTGAGTATTTTAATTAACGTTTGGTCTTGGGTGTCTTTAACAAACATAAATTATTACTTGGGGTTAGGGTGCGATCGTTGCCAATAACTGGGCCAAATGACCGGATAGTTGCTTCCCGAGAAGCCGTCAGGGAGAGCTATTGGTTTTTTCTACTCCGCAGGGAAAGGGCAACACTTTTCCCTAGTCTTCAGATTATCTAGCTCATCTATCGGGGGCTTCTGCCCAAGGGGGTAAATACGGCTTCAAAAACCTTTGAAACTAAACTATCTACCTGGCCTTAGACGGTTAAACCCAACCATAAGCAGTGGCAGACCAGGTGAGGTAACGGAGCTTTTCTACCCTAGGGTAGATCACGGCTTCTATAGAAAGGCTGATTATTAGGCTACAGCTGTGGATGATAAGACATACCCGATTGGATATTTCTCGATACATTTCTCGATGTTTGGCCCCTACCCGCTTTCTAGACGATCATCGGTTGCTCGGTTCGCCAAGGGTTTAGGAGAGTAGAATGCGCCATCAGCGACCAGCCGAAGCGGTTTTTGGGGGGTCTAACCCTATGGCAGTGCGGCTGCGATCGCGCGATTGGTCACAAACTCCCCTCGGTGCCCCGGCCACCTGGCCCGCCGAGCTCAAAACCAGCCTAGGCATATTGCTCAACAGTGATAGGCCCATGGTTTGTCTCTGGGGCTGCGATCGCTGGGTGTTTTACAACGATGCCTGCGCCGC
>JBGTOF010000293.1:0-7653 GCA_041742695.1 Elainellales cyanobacterium
GGCGATCGCCTCATGATTGCCCGAACGCAACACCTCCGGCACCGCCATTCCCCGAAACTCAGCCGGGCGCGTGTATTGGGGATAGTCCAGCAGGCCATCCTCGAAACTTTCGTACTTTAGCGAGTCGGCTTTAGCCACCGTCCCAGGACGCAGCCGAATCACGCCATTGAGCAGCGCCAGCGCCGGAATCTCCCCACAGGTCAGCACAAAATCTCCCAGAGACACCTCTCGCGTCACCAGGCTCAATACCCGATCATCAACCCCTTCATAATGGCCACAGATAATGACGAGCTGGTCATACTGCTGCGCCAAGGTTTGGAAGAGCGGCTGAGTCATCGGCTCTCCCTGGGGCGTCATCAGCAACACTTCTCGCCGGGGCAGCACAGGCAGCGACTCTACTGCTGCGAAAATAGGCTCTGGCTTCATCAACATGCCGACCCCGCCACCATAGGGCTCGTCATCCACTTTGCGATGTTTGTCAGTGGTAAAGTCGCGGGGATTAATCAAGTTAACCTGAGCAATCTGGTTAGCCAGCGCCCGCCCCAGTAGCCCAGAAGCCAAGGGGGATGCAAAAAAATCAGGAAACAACGTGACGATATCAAACTGCATCATACCGCCCAGGATGCCATCCAGTTTCCGTTGCGCAAGACTCACTATTGGAGGTCTGGCTCACGGCAAGAGCGTCAAAATCTACCCTGCTGTCCTTGGGCGTGCCTGCTTTGTGGCAATACCCAATTCGAGGCTCTATTAATAGAGGTCTGACGCTAGACCGGAAGCAATGCGGCTGTTGTGGGATCAAACCCATTATTCTCCTGTGGTTTGCCATGAACCCGGATTGATGCAATGGAAGAGTTTTGCGTTGGCTTTCTGCCTGCAAGCTACCTTCACAGTTCCAAGACGCCGCATCCAGGTGTAAGTCCTATGAATTTTATCGAGAATTGAGTAATTATGATTAAATAGTTGGATCTATAGATGTATCCTGTAGGTTCTTGTAGAAGAACGCATTCGATGAGTGCTAGAGTGTGTCCTTCTGCCGCGCTGACTCCTTCTTGACTACGCTGAGGGTCGCTGCTAAGCCTTGGATTGTCTAGGTTTGGCAAGTCTGATGGTTTGTTTCAAATTCCAGACATTTGCTGCAACTGGTTGTTCCATGCGTAAGCGTAGTTATGATGTCACAAAGCTGTTAGAACGGGTGTTGCCCGGGCTATTCAATAAGAGCACGATGCTACAAACGGAACCTCAATCCCAACTCCAGGGGATGTCTCAACTTACAAATGCTGCAGTTTTAGTCATTGGCGGCGCAGAAGATAAGGTGCATGGACGGCTGATTCTCCACACCTTTTTTAGCCGATCAAAGGGCACTGATGCACGCATTGCAATTGTGCCGTCTGCGTCTCGGGAACCTGCCATGATCGGCAAGCGTTACCATGACATTTTTACAGAGATGGGCGCGACGACGATTGAAGTCATCGACATCCAAGAGCGTGACCAAGGCTATGACAAAACATGGATGGAGTTTTTAGAAACATGCACGGGTGTGTTTCTCACCGGGGGGGATCAACTGCGGCTGTGTGGGCTGCTGGCTGATACGCCTGTGATGGAGAAGATTCGACTGCGGGCTCAGCTTGGCGAAATTACGTTAGCCGGAACCAGCGCTGGGGCTGCCGTGATGGGACAGCATATGATTGCGGGCGGCGGTAGTGGCGAGTCGCCAAATCGGTCTTTGGTAGATTTAACCGCGGGCTTAAACATTATTCCAGAAGTTATTGTGGATCAGCACTTCCACAATCGAAATCGCATGGCGCGACTGATTAGTGCGATCGCCGCATACCCTGATCGGCTGGGTGTGGGCATTGATGAAGACACCTGCGCGATGTTTGAAGCAGATGGGTCGTTTCAGGTGATTGGCAAAGGCACGGTGACGATTGTCGACCCGAGCGAGGTCAGCCATACTAACCAGCGAGATGTGGGCACCAATGACCCTATCAGCGTTCACAACATGCGGGTGCATGTGCTGAGTCATGGCGATCGCTACGACCTCTACAAGCGGCATGTTTTAACGACAACCCGCTAGCCAACCCTGGCTTACCTGTCTTAATCTCCTCAGGACTAACGGCTGCTGCTGAATAACCGCTAAATATACCCTCCTATTCCACCCATTCCAGACTAGTAGCGCCACTACACAGAAGGGGCGAGGCGAATGGAGTGCAGTCAGGTGTTGCCATAAACAGGCACAATTGCGCCCCGCATATCCTGTGCGGCTTCTGAGGCGAGGAAGCTAATCACGGCACCTAAGGACTCAGGTTTGACCCATTGTGTTGCATTTTCGGCCCCCATGGCGGCTCGATTAGCTGGGGTGTCGATGACGCTGGGCAGGACGACGTTGGCCGTGATGTTGGTGCCCTTGGTTTCGTCGGCGATCGCCCGAGTGAGCGCCACCACTCCCGCCTTCGAAGCGCAATAGGCGGCTAGCTGCCCACCGGGCTGTTCTACCCCGCGCGATCCGACGGTTTCCATCCGGCCATAGTCTTGCTCTAGCATGCGCCGCAGGCTGTGCTTACTAACCAAAAACGTAGTTTCCAGTTTTATCCGAAAATCTTTCTGCCATTGGGCCAGCGCATATTCGTGGGTTTTGCCCATCGAGAAGCCGCCGACTAGATGAATCGTTGCATCTACTCGATCCATTCCGTCAATTACCTGCTGCACAGACGTTTCATCGGTCAAATCTGCTGCAACAAACCGCAGCCGGGCCACATCTGCCGGAGCGAGCCGCCCCTTGAGCCGCTCAATGTCTTCTGGCTTGTGATAGGGCAGTGTCACTGATGCTGCGCCCTGCTGCAGCACTGCAGGCGTTACGCCCAGCCCCAGTCCACCCGTGCCGCCCGTGAGTAAGACATGCTTGCCTCGCATGGTGCAAATCTCCCTAGAGTTTTTCCTTAAGCGGCGCACAGAAATCCGCCATGCCGACCTTCTGTAGATACATCAGCAGCGGCACAGCCAGACTGGTCGGAACTTCGGTTGCTGCTGTCAGCGCTTCTAGCGCGTCGGGTAGGGCATTGTCATGGAGGAGCGATCGCACCTCACTTTGGCACACCTGCACCCGCCAGCGCTTGGCAAACCCCTCTAGCCAGTCGCCCGATGTGGTAGGCTCTTGCCCAACTCGCAAGGCTAGGGCGATCGCCGCATCTTCTAGTTCACCTTCACAATCTTCAATCACGATTAGCGCCCGCAATGCCGCCTCATGAGCGGCAAACTGCATGCGCCAAGTTTCTAATTCATCAGCACTTACGGTCATCATTCTGACAATGTATCATCTGAGGGACTTTCCCACGCCGCTCGCAATCACAAGCCCCTGATTTGCTCTGGCAAAGGCTTGTCTTCGATCGCCACCCGTGAGTTTCTAATACCTAAACCGCCCTATGTCTCCTTTCTTGCTGCTATTCTTGGCGATCGCCTCTGAAGTGATTGCCTCTACCGCGCTTAAAGCGTCCCAAGGGTTTACCCGACTGGGATTCAGCATTGTCGTGCTCTTAGGCTATCCGCTCGCGTTCTATCTGTTTGCCCTTAGCCTAAAGCACATTCCCCTCAGCGTGGCCTATGCCACGTGGTCGGGGGTGGGCATCGTCGGCACTGTACTGATTGGAGCAATCGTATTTCGCGAAACCATGAACTGGGGCATGGTGGGCAGCACGGCGATCATCCTCACGGGGGTGATTTTGCTGAACCACTTTATGGAGGGGTAAGATTCAGGGCTGGAGAACTTAGCATTCAACAGTAGGGCGCTGATCGGAGAGAACAGCGCCCAAGCCCTGAGGCGTTCGCGTATAGCGCGTTATACCTCAACCGGGGCTTTAGGTTTGGGTCGCTGATAGTCGCCGTTCTTGTCAATTTCTACTGCCATCAGAGTCGATTCCCCAGTGATTAGGCGAGCGCCCCGATTGCGGGTGACATAATTCCACGCCCACTGCACCATCACCACTAGTTTGTTGTCATATTCAATCAGGTAGTAGATGTGGGCAAATACCCAGGTGAGCCAGGCCAGAGTGCCCGTCAGTTTGACAAACCCCAGATCCACGACGGCGGCATTGTGTCCAATCACCGCTAGGCTGCCCTTGTCTTTATAGACAAACGGCGCGGGCGCGATGCCTTTGAGCCGCTGTTTGATAGTACGAGCTATGTATTCCCCTTGCTGCACGGCGACAGGTGCAACGCCAGGCAGGGGGCGATCGCCCTGATGCGCAAAATGAGCCAAGTCACCAATGACAAAAATATTGGGATGGTTAGGAATGCTGAGATCGGGTTCTACCATAACTCGTCCGGCCCGGTCTAGCGGTGCCCCGGTGCAGTCGGCCAGGGTTTGCCCCATGCTCGATGCTTTGACTCCTGCCGCCCAAAGAATGGTGCGCGACTCGACAGCGCTGAGGCTGTCCTCCTGCTTAATGGTAACGGTGGTGCCGTCAATATTGGTCACCATTGCGCTGGTTGTGACCGTTACTCCCAGAGATTGCAGGGCCTCTTTCGCATGGGCAGACAGCGAGGGGTGATAGGGTGGCAACACCCGATCCAGCCCTTCTAGCAGCAGCACTTGGGCTTCGCGGGTGTCAATCAGACGAAAATCTTGCGTTAGCGTGTGAAAGGCCAGCTCGGCGATCGCCCCAGCCAGTTCTACGCCCGTGGGGCCGCCCCCTACTATCACAAAGGTGAGCCAAGCTTTACGCTTTTCTAAATCGGGCTCTTTCTCGGCGGCTTCAAAGGCCATAAAAATACGTCGCCGAATTTCTAGCGCGTCTTCCACCGTCTTGAGGCCCGGAGCCGCGTCTTTCCACTGATCGTTGCCAAAATAGTGGTGGCTCACACCGGTGGCCACCACCAATGTGTCGTAGGGGATGTGGCCTGACCTGGTGACGACGGTCTGTTGCGCGGGATCCACGTCAGCAACTTCTTCCATCAGCACATGGACATTTTTGTGACGGCTTAGAACCGATCGCAGTGGCGAAGAAATATCGGCAGGAGAGAGCGTTCCCGTCGCGACTTGGTAGAGCAGCGGCTGAAAGAGATGAAAGTTGCGCTTATCGATCAGCGTCACATCCACCGCACTTGACCCCAGCGCTTTGGCGGCATACAGCCCGCCAAAGCCGCCCCCTACAATCACAACACGATGCTTGGTGGCGGCGTCTGCCATAGTCGGTTTCCTCTATTTGCTAGAACTACTGCTGCATTGGTGCGATCTACCCGCCCAAAAGGGCAAGACTTGTTCATACTACTTTACCTATCTAAGCGTAAAGACTCTGTCCGGAAATGTCACCCAAACTGCAAATGGACGGCTAGCTCAACGAATAGGGCAACTTTATGGTGAATTGATAGAGTTTTGTAGGAAGTGGGGCGATCGCCCCAGCCATATTCTTGCTAAACCGGGGTCTATGTTGCTGCTAACGGATGGTTACAGCAAAACCCCCACAGGCGAAAGCTCACCAATGGGGGATGCGCAATGTATTTGAATGCTTAGTGGCTGGGCAAACGTGGGAAGAAGAGGGCGATCGCCCCCAGTCTTCTTGCATGAACCACCGCACCATCCGCGATTGAGTCTAATTTCTGCACCGGCTCAACAGAACCAGCCTACCAACTTGATTTGACCACGCCAGGTAGCAGGCCTTCGTGAGCCATTTCACGAATGGCATGACGACACAGACCAAAATCACGATAGTAGCCACGAGGGCGACCCGTTAGCCAGCAGCGATTGCGCTTGCGGCTGGGGGCGCTGTTGCGGGGCAACCGCTGAATCTGACGATGAATTTCTAACTTCTCTTCTTGAGTTTCCGCTTTCGCAAACTCTACCTTTAGCGCGCGCCGCTTTTCAAGGTGCTTGGTCATTAACTTTTCACGGCGCTTCTCGCGCTCGATCATGCTTTTCTTTGCCATTTTTTAGACTCAATACAGCGTTTTCTATTCTAGCAAGTGTAGCCACTGTTTGCATAGCACATTGCTCGAGGTTGTGGAACGTGGTCAGACTGGGGGCCAATCTGGCATTAGGCCAGGTTAAAAGCCGTAGTGACAGCTTGCACTAAATTAGCGGTTAGCCGCTGAGTTGCAGGCAGGCTATCAAGCGCCATCCCCGCACAGAGCAACATCATATAAAAAATGGAGTACTTAAAGAGCGATCGCGCTGCGCCCATATCTGCCGGGTTTTCTAGCAAGGCCCAAGCCTTCGCCAAAAACAAGCCGCCTAACCCCAGCGCCACCAGAGTATACAGCAGCCCCATTACATGCAGCGGAAACACCAGCACCAGCGTCAGAGGAATCAAAATCAGCGTATAGAGCCAGATCTGCTTTGCCGTCACAACCTCCCCTGCGATCACGGGCAGCATTGGAATGTTGACCTTGGCATAGTCGCGGCGGATCATCAACGCTAGCGCCCAAAAGTGAGGCGGTGTCCAGAAAAAGACGATGGCAAATAGCACCCAGGCGGCCCAGCTCAGCTCGCCCGTGACCGCAGCCCAGCCCACCAATGGGGGAATCGCCCCAGCTGCGCCACCAATCACAATATTTTGCGTGCTGTGGCGCTTAAGCCAGTGGGTATAGACCAGCACATAGGTAACAATGCCCGACATCGCCAGACACGCGCTGAGCAGGTTCGCAAATGTAGTTAGCAGACTAAAGGAGATCAGTGCTAGAAGGATGGCAAAAATGAGCGCATCTCTCGGCTGCACCCGTCCAGAGGGTAAGGGACGGTGGCGGGTGCGCTCCATGTCATAGTCAATGTCGCGGTCATAGAGGCAGTTAATGGTGTTGGCAGACGAGGCTGCAAGCCAGCCCGCCACCAACGTAACTAACAGCAGCACCGGATCAACCTGACCATGCGCCGCGATCCACATGCTGCCCGCCGTGGTAATCACCAACAGAATAATAATGCGGGGTTTGGTGAGTTGCCAGTAGCTCTGAACAACCTGCCATGCATTGTCATGGTGGCGGCGTCCGGTAGGATACATCGATTCAGTCATTACGAGGGCTTCCTAAAAAATAGTATGAGTTGACCCGGGTGAGTTGCCGTGGGGAACTCGAAGCGATCTAGTTGATCGGTGAATAGTCCATATATAAATCGGGCTCAGGCCATAGACTTGGCTTAGATGAGCACGGCCCCAGAGGGCGATCGCCCGTTATCGACTGCATCTGGAGTGACCGGGCTAAGAACGGCACGGCGATCGCGCCAGCCCACGACCGTAAAGCACACTAGCACTCCAAACAAGCACGCGCCAATCATCTGATGCGACACCGTTAGGGGCTCGACTTGCAGATGCAAACGGTAGGTTGCGACACCCAGCCCAATCTGCAAGACCAATAGCCCCAATGCTCCGCTGGTTAATCGTCGCAGGAGCGGATGCAACGCTGGCGTGCGCCAGGCGAGTACGACCAAGGCCAACACAGCCAAGGTGGCAGGCACAACTCCCAGCAGGTGCAGATTCATCACTTGGCAAAGTTGTGACCCACCCAAACACTGATGCAGCGCCCAGCGAGAACCGACCAGCCCTCCCGACAAGCTTTGGAAATACACTAGCACTGCTGCGGCCAGACTCACCCAAGGTAGTTTGCCGGCCGTCCCTGTCCCGGTATAGGGCATCAGCAGCATGCCCATGATCAGCAGCGTGGTGAAAAACA
>JBGTOF010000313.1:0-4296 GCA_041742695.1 Elainellales cyanobacterium
GGCTCAACCGCGCCGTCCCTGGTTTTCTCTGGCGATCACCAGGTTACCCTTACCCTACTGGAGGTAACTCGATAATGCCCCTACCCCAGCCCAACCTCGACGACCTCACCTACGCCGACCTGGTAGAAGAAGCCCGCAGCTTGATCCCCGGTCTGGCCCCAGAGTGGACAGACCACAACCCTACCGACCCCGGCATTGTGCTGATTGAGCTGCTGGCCTGGCTGACGGAGATCACCCTCTACCGGTTAAACCGGGTGCCCGAGGCCAACTACCGCACGTTTTTGTCGCTGCTGAGCAGCCAAGATCGCTCAAACCTGGAGCTTTCCCATGCCATTCGCGAGACGGTGCAAGAGCTGCGCGCCCGCTACCGGGCCATCACCGCCGATGACTTTACCCAGCTTTTGCTGCAAGACTGGCCCACCTCGGCAGAGGCTAGCAACCTGGCGGCAACGGAGCGATCCGTTGCGCGGGTGCTCTACCTGCCCAATACCGACCTTGACCGGCCCGAAGCACCCGAGCGGGATGGCCATGTCACCTTGGTGGTGGTGCCCCAAACCGCCGATCCTGACCCACAACCCACCGACAACCTGCTGACGGCCCTGCAAGCGTTTCTTCAGCCCCGCTGTTTGCTGACGACCTTTGCCCATGTGGTGGCCCCAGTCTATGTGCGAGTGCAGGTGACGGCCCGCCTGGTGCTAAGCCAGATGCCGAGGCGAGAGCCTTCCCCCAGCGGGCGACAGCGGCGCTAGAGCAGTTTTTTCACCCCCTGCGGGGCGGGTCAGAGGGTGAGGGCTGGCCCTTTGGTCGGCCTGTATACGACTCGGAGGTGTATCGAGTGTTAGATCAAGTCGATGGCGTCGACTATGTGGAGAATTTGGTGGTGGAAGGGCAGATATCAGCCCGCTATCAATTGGTGAGCTGGAATCAGCAGGGGAGTGATATTCAGATTTGAGCATTCTTGTAAGGTGCTGTCGAACGATCAAGGCACCCCATACAGACGTTTTGAACAGGAACCATGGTTGACTCACCAGCGAATACAAGCCAATATCTCAACTATCTACCAGCGCTGTTTGGCGAAGCGGTAGATGAAAATGGAGTCAGCATGCTGGGGCAGTTTTTGCTGGCCTTTGAGCATATCTTGAGCCAAAAACGCATTTCTGCTAACCGAGATTTGGCTAATCAGCCCGCGCTGGGCGAGTTACTCAATGAAATCCACGACTATTTTGACCCCAGCAAAACCCCCAATGGAGAGTTGCGCCGCAACCAGATCAATACCATTGGTGAACCCAAGGCAGATTTTTTACCCTGGCTGGCGAGTTGGGTTGCCCTGACGCTGCGCGACGATTGGGATGTGGAAGAGAAACGTCGATTTATTCGCGGGGTGATTCCGCTCTACAAGTTTCGGGGCACTAAGCAGGGGTTAGAAAAGGTACTGCAAATCTACACGAATCTAGAACAGGATGATGTGGTTAATATCTATGAGTTTCCTGACATTCCCCACTATTTTCAGGTGCAGTTGGCTTTGGCCAGCGTCGATCCAATCCAGTATCGCGTTAAGCAGCAAATTGCCGTTGCAATTATCGATCAAGAGAAGCCAGCTCACACTTTTTATTCGCTGAGAATTCGATCTGTGGGCACGATTCAGATTGGCGTAGTTGCCACCATTGGCCGAGACACCCTGCTGGGGTCTCAGCCGGGCAGCGCCACAATTAATGAAAGCAATTAAACCGAGGAGCAGACTATGGCAGACTATACCCAGCCCGACCATGTGGAAAAGCGACTGCGATATTTTGACGGTCAATTTTTGGTCGTTCAAGACTTTGTTGACGAGCAAAAATATCATATTGATCGCCAGCGTCGCCAAACTCGACTGCTGCGCACGTCGGGTATTCTGGAAGGGCTGCAAGTTACACAAGCGTCAGCTTCTGCTGAGGCAGTCAGCGTCGAGGTTGCGCCGGGTACTGCCATAGACTTGAAGGGTAGGGCTATTATCCTCAGCGAAAAACAGGTTGTTGACCTCACCGAACACATCGGCACAACTGTAACCCTGGCAGTTGCCTACGTAGAAGAAGACAGCGACCTGCCAACGAGCGATAGAGGAAGTAGAGATCTCACTCGCTGGCATGAAAAAGTTGCGTTTGAGGTGGTTAAAAATGGGGAGACATCGACGCTTGATGGCGCTATTGACATAGTGCGGATTACCATTAATGCCAATGGGAATATCAGCATCAACGCTAATCACACTTACACTAACTTTCACTCTGGAGTTAGATTTGGCAATACCGCTTTCGGCAATCCTGAGATTTCTTTGAAGCCAATCAGTAGGGACAGACTTCAGCTAACAGGAAATTTAACTATCTCTGGCAGCTTAACTGCTACCCAGGATTTGGTTGTTCAAAGAGCTTTGAGTTTTCCTTTGGCAACTCGGGCCAACAACAATCATCAAGAAATCAATTTTGGTGGGGGAGAGTATGGCATTGGTGTGCAGCCAGATACCCAGTATTTCAGGACAGCCAAGAATTTTGCTTGGTATCAAGATGGTTCCCATAGCAATGAGAGTCTTAATCCTGGAGGCAATGGAAAAGTCCAAATGATTTTAGACTCAGATGGCAGACTAGGAATCGGGGAGTCAAATCCACAATTCAAACTGGATGTAGCAGGTAGCATTAGAGGAAATTCACTCGATATAGACGGTAGCATTAGAGGGAATTGCATAGGCTCTCACTTTGTATTACCTAACCCTCTAAAATGGTTCTTCAAAGCACAGGGAGAAAGATGGACTACTGTTCTACGTTACGATCTTTCACTCGAAGCAGAATGTGATGTGGTCGTAATTGCAAACGCTCATGGAAAAGCACCTGCAGATAGAGATCCAGCCGCAGGTATTACTAGCACCACCGCAGGTTCAATCAACTGTGCAATTTTCTTTGGTGGAGAACGCATTGCTCCTTTTAATACAACATTGAGTTATGGAATGGGATTTGCGGTCAATTCTAGCGGAACAGTTTGGGTTCCTATCCAGGCAACTGCCTCAAGAAGGTTGCCAAAAGGTAATCATACAATTACTTTTAGATTTTGTAGCAACCAGACTGGCACCCCTCCTCGCGCCAATAGCTCTCAAGTGCATGGTCCTGCAATGTTAATCCTCCTGACGGGGGCCAGAAAAAATTAAATCTAGATATATTCTCAAATGTGCAAAAATTTTCCTCATAGATTTTTACTAAGTAGAGCTTACAGATAATAAATCGATCTGGGTGTAAATGCGCATAGTAACTATAAAATTATTTGATTTCAGGCAAAAAAATGATTGCTCTTTAGCTTTTGTTTTAGCCTAGTTACAAACAATATGCAGCTTTTGTAATGTATGAGTTACACCCCCACTGGAGAAAACCTTGAGATCAATAAGTTTGGGAAGAAAATCTGCGCCTCGTCCGAATAATGATCGCTATCATCTCTATTCTGCTGACAACAAGAAATGAGCCTCAGAATCTCTTAAAATTGAGCCACTGCTTATATTTCTTTGAGAGAATCAATGCGTTAAGAACTTCATTAGCACTTACTCAATAACTCAGAGCGTAGAATCGTGAAAGAAAAATTACTGCAAAGGCTGAAGCAGCTCAATCATGAGCATCAGCTTGGCAAAAAGACTTTGGATGACTTAGAAACTAAGCAATTTAGCCTTAGAGAAACTCTGCTACGTATCAGCGGAGCTATTCAAGTGCTAGAAGAGCTACTAGCTGATTCAGAACAGCTGGATGATAAAGGCGCTATTGACCCTGGTGAGTCTGATGTGTCTGAATCAGAAGAATCTCCTTAGACCGTCTCGAATACTCTTTCTTGATTCAGGAGGGCGCAATGAAACTTAATCGACCCCATCAGGCTAATCCTCAAAAACAGCCTACTGTAGCTTGCCGAGACTGTCTGCCTCAGCAAACTGCTACTCACATATCACCCACCCACCCCACCCTGCAACTTCAGCAGCTAATCGGCAACCGGGCTGTGGGGTCACTGCTCCAGGCCAAACTCACCATTGGCCAACCCAACGACCCCTACGAAAAAGAAGCCGATCGCATCGCCGCCCAGGTGGTCGATCGCATCCACACCCCAGCCCTTCAACCCCAAACCCTCGACGAAGACGAAAAAACCCTTCAAGCCAAACCCCAACTCCAAGCCCAGGGCAACACCATTGCAACCCCCGATGGGTTTGAAGCCCAACTCGCCAAACACCAAAATAGTGGGCAACCACTCCCCACCGCCACCCGTGCCTTCATAGAGCCCCGCTTTGGTGCCGACTTT
>JBGTOF010000322.1:0-13849 GCA_041742695.1 Elainellales cyanobacterium
GCAGAATCGCACGACGATTGCGATCGCCCACCGCCTTTCTACCATTCGCAATGCCGACTGCATCTATGTGATGGAGCACGGTAAGCTCGTAGAGCGGGGGCGGCATGACGATCTACTGGCTCAAAACGGAATTTATACCGGCCTATGGCAGGTGCAAATGGGCAATAAGCCAGCTCAGGCTTCTCTGTGACAGGCAGCACAGCAGGGGGATTGGGGGCGATCGCGGCGATCGCACTCACCGGAGTAAACACAGTCGGTTTTTAAATTGGCGGCTACAGAAAAGAGAGGGAAGACGCGCACTTCAGGCGTATCTTCCCTCTCTTTCTTAAAGACAACTCAAGGAAGCCTCTGCTGAGCATTCGTCCAGCAATCGAAGCTTAAAAGACACGCTAGTTCAATGCGCTTGCCAGCAACTTATCTGCTTCCTCCTTCAGGAGAGCGGCCTTATCCGTCTGCTCCCAGGGTAGGCTCAGATCCGTCCGCCCAAAGTGCCCATAGGCTGCCACATCTTGGTAGAACCGCCCTCCCCGCTCAGCGGGCAAGCGCGACAGGTTAAAGGCTTGAATGATACCTGCAGGCCGGAGTTCAAAATGCCGCTGCACTAGAGTGAGCAGGTGGTCATCATCAATCGTGCCGGTACCAAAGGTATCGACCATCAGGCTCACCGGACGCGCTACGCCAATGGCGTAGCTCAACTGCACCTCGCACTTTTCCGCTAGCCCTGCCGCCACAATGTTTTTAGCGGCATAGCGGGCGGCATAGGCGGCACTGCGGTCTACTTTAGTGGGGTCTTTGCCAGAAAACGCACCGCCCCCGTGACGAGAGTAGCCGCCGTAGGTATCTACGATGATCTTGCGGCCCGTGAGACCAGAATCGCCCTGAGGGCCACCAATCACAAATTTGCCCGTGGGGTTCACTAAGAACCGAGTGCGATCGTCTGGCTTAACGCTGATATCGCCAAAGACGGGCTGCACCACATGCTCCCACAGGTCTTGTCGAATTTTGGCCTGCACCGCGGCTTCATCGGTCACATCGCCAATGGTGGCCGTGTGCTGGGTCGAGATCAAAATCGTATCAATGCCCACGGGCTTGCCGTCTTCGTAGTGCACCGTCACCTGAGTTTTGCCATCGGGGCGCAGGTAGTCCAGCGTTCCGGCTTTGCGAATGGCCGTAAGGCGGCGCGAGATGCGATGCGCCAGGCTGATCGGCAATGGCATCAGCTCGGGGGTTTCGTTGCAGGCAAAGCCAAACATCAACCCTTGGTCTCCAGCCCCAATGGCATCGAGTTCTTCGTCACTCGCTTGCTCTCGCGACTCATGGGCTTTGTCAACCCCTTGGGCAATGTCAGGAGACTGCGCATCGAGCGCCACCAACACAGAGCAGCTATCTGCGGAGAAGCCATTGTCGGCATCCACATAGCCAATGTCAGCAATTTTTTTGCGGGCTAGATCCACATAGTTGACGGTGGCAGCGGAGGTGATTTCTCCAGTGATGAGCACGAGCCCAGTATTAACCACGACCTCAGCAGCTACTCGGCTGTAAGGATCCTGAGTCAATAAAGCATCGAGAATGGTGTCAGAAATTTGGTCACAGATTTTGTCGGGGTGACCTTCAGTAACCGATTCAGAGGTGAAAAGATAACGACGAGACAATGATGGCTTCTCTCCTTGAGTATGGGGCAGTGGGGCTAGATGACTAGTAGAGGCCGGTGCCTACAGTTGGATTGGATGCGTGACTAAGGATAGCAGGTTGGGACATTCGGCATTGCCGTCTCAGCGAGATTCGCCCATTCTTGTCTAGGCCTTAACATTAAATTGGCATCCATTCCACTCAATCCTGAGGGGTTGTTCTGGCAATTATCGCAGATTGCGTCAACTCCTAAAAAATAATATCCCGTTTTCCCACTGGGCTATTGGGGAATTGTTCTGTGGTAAGGAGGAACCGATGGAGTCACAGAGATGTTGCAGTCACTATGGTCTAAGTGCAGCTTCTGGTATGCCCTACGTCTTAGCCTGGATTTGACTGGGATGCGTGGCGATCGCCCCGGCCTGCGTTAACGCCACAGACTGCTGCCAGCCCCAGGTGACACCAATAGAGCCGTTGGCCTTGGCTCGTGCGGCCATCACCAGATCAGCATCGGAATCCCCAATGACCAGCGTGGACTGGGGCGCTACGCCTAGCTCTTCGCAGGCTTGCATCATGAGGCGCGGATCGGGTTTGGCGATCGCCCCATCGGTTCCCATTACGGCATCCACATAGGTGCCCAGGCCACAGTGGTCGAGAAACTCCTGCACATTGGCCTGTGTATCAGACGACAGCACGCCAATCCGCACGTTGGCATGCTTCAGGTGCGCCAGCAGCGCCTCTACGCCCTCACAGGGAGGTGTTTGGCTGGCTTTGGTGCCTAGCCCTTGCTCTGCTTCGACAAAGGCGGCGCGAACCAGCTCTAAGGCTTCGACCCAGCCGCATCCGGTTTCTGCAACATAGGCCGCTGCTGCGATCTCTGTTTCGAGGCGAGTCGCTACGGCAAGAATCCCGGCTGGATCGAGTCGTTGCCCCGATACACCGAACGCCATCAGCAAGGGTTCCTGTACGCCCGGAATTTTGGCATCAATCAGGCGCGATCGCCGCTGCCCTACCTGGCGCAGGTAGGACTCAACCTGAGCGAGAGTGCCGTCTTTGTCGATCAACACCGCCTCTACCTGATTAAATTGCACCCCATTGCAGTGAATGGTGACCACGGGCGATCGCTCCTGAACAACTTTATCCCTATCCTACTTAGCCATTGCTCTGTATCTCGCGGCCTTGCCTAAACGCCAGATCGGCAGTGGCTCGACATGGGCAAAGCTCGTAAAAATAGGGTGCGATCGCGCCTAGCGATGCACCCCACTTGATAGAGCGTTGAGATGAGAGCAAGCAGGGCTCTCTGGCTAAACCTTTAGCTCAGGGCATTCCCTGGAACAAGCTCACAGAGTTTAGCGTTAATCAGCAGCACCCACGGGTTCTTCTTCATACACTTCCTCCTCTTCAGATGCGGGTGCAACCTCTTCAACGGGTTGCTGAGGCTGAAGCACGCGCTCACGATACTTCTCGGCCATTTCATCTGCTTTGTCGTAGACAATCTGCGGGTTACGAACCATGTCACCCGGTTCGGGCTCAAGCTGCTTCGTAGAGAGAGAAATCCGGCCACGGTCGGCGTCTAGGTCGATAATCATGACCTTCACTTCGTCATTCACGTTGAACACGCTATTGGGCATGTCAATGTGCTCGTGAGAAATCTCAGAGATGTGCAGCAGACCGCTGACGCCGCCGATACCGATAAAGGCACCGTAGGGCTTGAGGCCGCGCACGGTTCCGATGACCACTTCGCCCACTTCCAAACGGTTCATCTTGCGCTCAACCAAGGCGCGGCGGTGGCTCAGCACTAGGCGGTTGCGGTCTTCGTCCACTTCTAGAAACTTCAGCGGCAGCTCTTCCCCAACCAAGTCTTCTTTTGGCTTGCGGGTGCTGATGTGCGAACCGGGGATAAACCCACGCAGCCCTTCGATGCGAACCAACGCACCACCTCGGTTCGTCGCAAACACAGCAGAGCGCACGGTAGCGTCTTCAGCTTGAAGCTGGCGCACCCGTTCCCAAGCCCGCATGTATTCAATCCGCCGAATGGAGAGGGTGAGCTGACCTTCCTCATTTTCATCAGAGAGGATGTAAAACTCACGAGTTTCGTTGGATTGCAGCACCTCTTCAGGGCCATCAATGCGGTTGATGGACATTTCCTGAATCGGAATATAAGCGGCTGTTTTTGCACCAATGTCAATCAGGGCGCCCCTTGGCTCGATACTGAACACCGTCCCGGCTACAACATCGCCAGGATTGAAGTGATAATCGTAATCGTCTAAGAGGGCGGCAAAATCCTCATGGGTAAAACCAATGTCTACTTTCTCTTTTTCCTGATTGACCATAACTAGTTGTGTCCTACTGTCCTTTGGTTGAGTTTGGTATTGATTCTCCTGAATTCGTGCACATGTAATCGGCGGAGTTAAGCAATGCAGCTACTCCAGTGCTTCTCAATTCTACGAGATTTCGATTTTTGTCACACAGACCCCCGGAAGGAATATCATAACTCATCTTCTCCCGGCGACGATAGCGCATTGGGGTAGGCATCCGCCGTGATCCCAAAATTCACGGTACAGTACGAATTGTTTCGAGTTATTTCTACGGCTTTCCACAGCGGCACCGGGCCGATTGGCACCTATGGCGTTTTCTTCGATTGTGCGGGCGATGGGGCGATCGCCCCTAACGCAAGATCTGCAGACTAAATTAGCCCAGCGGCGATCGCTCCACCTCAACGGCATCGCTCGCATTCCCAAAGGGTTAGTCACCTCGGCCCTGGTGCAAACCCAGGAGCGCCCGCTGTTAGTGGTCACAGCCACCCTTGAAGAGGCGGGTCGCTGGACGGCACAGCTAGATGCCATGGGCTGGCACACCGTCCACTTTTATCCCACGTCTGAAGCCTCGCCCTACGAACCCTTTGACCCTGAGGCCGAGATGACGTGGGGGCAACTGCAGGTGCTGGCAGATTTGGTCAAGCAGGTGCAGGCAGACAGGGCTGACGCGAAGGCCGACGAAATCCGCTCATCGCTGCTGCCATCTCCGGCTGCGATCGCCATTGTCACCACCGAGCGAGCCCTTCAACCTCATCTGCCCCCTGTAGAGGTGCTGCGAGACTATTGCCTCACGCTAAAACGGGGCCTAGACCTCGACCTCGATCAGTTTGGTCGGCAGCTTGCCAACTTGGGGTATGAGCGAGTATCGCTCGTAGAAACAGAAGGGCAGTGGAGTCGCCGAGGCGACATTATCGATGTCTTTCCGGTGTCAGCAGAACTGCCGGTGCGGGTTGAACTGTTTGGGGATGAGCTGGAGCGCATCCGTGAGTTTGACCCTGCAAGCCAGCGATCGCTCGACACCATCCCCCAACTCGTGCTCACCGCCACAGGCTTTGGGCCGATGGTATGGCGGGGCATAGCAGGCGCGCCCACCGCAGATGCAGCGACTCAAGCGCCCCCTGAGTCGCTGTTGCCCTACCTATCCGACGACGAACAAGAGCGGCTGGGAGAGGGCATCCTTCCTGACGGTATGCGTCGGTTTTTAGGACTGGCATTTTCGCAGCCCGCCTCGCTGTTGGACTATTTGCCCGCGGATACGGTGGTGGCCATTGACGAACCCAGCCAATGTCAGGCCCACGGCGATCGCTGGTGTGAGCATGCCGATGAGCACTGGCACGAAGTGTCCGCGACCCAAGTTCCCCCCATTCCCCCTACCCATCGTTCGTTTGCCGATTCGCTTCAGGCTGTAGAGTCCTTTGAGCAAATTTCGCTGTCAGAGCTAGCCGAAGAAAACAACGGCCTCAATCTCTCCAGCCGTCCGGTTCCGGCGACACCGCACCAGTTTGGCAATCTGGCTGAAACGATTCGAGCTGAGCGCGATCGCAACTTTGCAGTGTGGCTAATCTCGGCTCAGCCGTCTCGCTCTGTCTCGCTGCTGCAAGAGCACGACTGCCCAGCCCAGTTTGTGCCCAATCCCCATGACTATCCTGCGATTGAGCGGCTGCAATCTCAAAAAATTCCCACGGCGCTGAAGTACAGCGGTTTGGCAGAGCTAGAAGGTTTCATCCTTCCGACCTTTCGGCTGGTGGTGATCACCGACCGCGAGTTCTTCGGGCAGCATACGCTGACGACCCCCAGCTACGTTCGCAAACGCCGCCGCGCTGCCTCTAAACAGGTTGATCCCAACAAGCTGCAACCCGGCGATTTCGTCGTTCACAAGAACCACGGCGTTGGCAAGTTTGTCAAGCTCGAAAGCCTCGTGCTGAACGGTGAAACCCGAGAATATCTGGCGATTCAGTATGCCGATGGGCTGCTGCGGGTGGCGGCCGATCAGCTGAATTCGCTGTCGCGCTTTCGAGGTGTGGGCGATGCCAAGCCTCAATTAAATAAAATGACGGGTAACGCTTGGGAGCGAACCAAGAGCAAAGTCCGTAAAGCAGTCAAAAAAGTTGCGTTTGACCTACTGCAACTCTACGCTCAGCGGGCTCAGCAGCAGGGCTTTACCTATCCGGTCGATACACCCTGGCAAGAGGAAATGGAGGACTCCTTTCCCTATCAGCCCACGACTGATCAGCTCAAAGCGATTCAGGATGTGAAGCGCGATATGGAAAACCCGCGCCCGATGGATCGGCTGGTGTGCGGCGATGTGGGCTTTGGCAAAACTGAAGTGGCGATTCGTGCGGTGTTTAAGGCCATTACGGCAGGCAAGCAGGTTGCGCTATTGGCCCCCACCACGATTCTGACTCAGCAGCACTATCACACCTTACGGGAGCGGTTTGCGCCCTATCCCATACAAGTAGGCTTGCTCAACCGCTTTCGCACTCCCACGGAAAAGCAAGATATTCTCAAGCGGCTGCAAACAGGCGAACTGGATGTGGTGGTGGGGACGCACCAGCTGTTGGGGAAAGGCGTGCAGTTTAAAGATTTGGGGCTGCTGGTGGTAGATGAGGAGCAACGCTTTGGCGTCAACCAGAAGGAGAAGATCAAATCCCTAAGAACCCAGGTTGATGTGCTGACCCTAAGCGCGACGCCCATTCCCCGAACCCTCTATATGGCCCTCTCTGGGGTGCGCGAAATGAGCCTGATCACGACGCCGCCGCCCTCTCGCCGTCCGATCAAAACTCACCTCGCGCCATACGATCCCGAGATGATGCGCACGGCGATTCGCCAAGAGCTCGATCGCGGGGGGCAGGTGTTTTATGTGGTGCCCCGGGTCGAGGGGATCGAGGAGATTTCGGCGCGGCTGCGGGAGATGATCCCGACGGCGCGGATTGCGATCGCCCACGGACAAATGCAAGAAGGCGAGCTGGAATCCACCATGCTCACCTTTAATAATGGCGATGCAGAAATTTTGGTGTGTACCACCATTATTGAGTCAGGGCTAGATATTCCCCGCGTCAACACAATCTTGATTGAAGATGCGCAGAAGTTTGGGCTATCTCAGCTATACCAGCTGCGGGGGCGAGTGGGGCGCGCGGGCATTCAGGCACATGCCTGGCTGTTTTATCCCAAGCAAACGCAGTTGACCGATGTGGCCCGGCGGCGACTGCGAGCAATTCAAGAGTTTACCCAGCTGGGATCAGGCTACCAGCTTGCGATGCGGGATATGGAGATTCGCGGTGTGGGCAATTTGCTGGGTGCCGAGCAGTCAGGCCAGATGGATGCCATTGGGTTTGACCTTTATATGCAAATGCTGGAAGAGTCGATTCAGGAAATTCGCGGGCAGGAAATTCCTCAGGTAGACGATACTCAGATCGACCTGAATGTAACGGCATTTATTCCGGCGGACTACATTCCGGATCTCGATCAGAAGATGAGTGCCTACCGGGCTGTGGCCACTGCCAAGAGCAAGCAAGAGCTGACTGAAATTGCCGCAGACTGGAGCGATCGCTATGGCACCATTCCCGTGGCATCGCTGCAGCTGATTCGCGTGATGGAACTCAAGCAGGTAGCTCGCAAGCTGGGCTTTTCTCGCATCAAAACCGAAGGCAAACAGCATGTGGTGCTTGAAACGCCGATGGAAGAGCCGGCTTGGGCTCTAATGCGCGAAAAACTACCGACTCATTTGCAAACGCGGTTTGTTTATACGCCGGGCAAAGTCACCGTGCGGGGGTTAGGCATCCTCAGTGCCGACCTACAGCTCGATAACCTCATTGACTGGCTCGGGCGAATGCGGGGAGCGGTGCCGGAGGCGGCGATCGCCCAAACCTAGCCTGGCCCGAGCATTCTTCAATCTAGACATATAGAACGCAAGTGAGGTTCAAACAGCTATAGCAGGATTTCTCGGCGTGATAGAGAATCTGTGCAAGTGGACAGTCCAAGAAGCATCCTATAGAGACCCGCGTTTTTTAGCACCAACCACACTAATAGAGGTAGTCAAACGATCAGACTGGTTGTAAGGCAAGGGGGTTGAATAGATCCCCTCGAGTGTCATTCCCCAAACATCATCTATAGCAACCAACAGGTTGATTAAGACCATTGTGGTGAACTCCCCGCACAGCAAGGCGTTCACCACAATAAACACTCAAATTAGCGCGTCAAGCGCTCTGCAACAGTGAGAAATTTGGGGAACCTAAGCCTAGTGAATCAGTCTTAATCAACCGTGTGGGCTAAGCCAGTGGACGATGTCAAACTCCCCTCTGGCTGAGTAGTCTAGGTTAGCTTCAAGGGATGCGGGTTTATGCAACGATTAACGGAAGCCATTGTGCTAACGCTACTATTGGCGTGTATCCCAACACTCGCCCAGGTACAACCGCTGATCAATCCAATTCAGCGCGTGGTGGATGCGGGATTAATGAGTCCAGCAGATGATGGGCAGTTCTATGCAGAGGCTACTGTGAGCCGAGCTGAGCTAGCGCGTATCTTAGTCAAGACCTTTGAGTTAAATCGTCGTTCTGACCTAATGGTGGCACCTTCACGCCCTATCCCGATGATGGATGTGCCCGTCACCCATTGGGCCTACTCCGATATTCAAATGGTGTTGCAGACTGGACTTATGACTGCTTTTTCGGGCGATCGCTTCTTGCCTAACCAACCGGTCAGTCGGGTGGAAGGGTTTGCAGCGATCGCTCAAGCGTCTCAACTGCCCCAGCCAAATCAAAAGCAAGTTGCGGAGATTTTGCGGCGGCATCCCGATGCAGAAGCAGTGCCCGACTGGGCCAAACAGACGATGGCGATCGCCCTCTCCCACGGCCTCATCAACACTGACAACACCAATCGCATTGAGCCTCAGCAGTTGATGACCCGGGGCGATATTGCTCTCACCTTAAGCGTATATATCAGCCACAATCAACCTCGCCAGCGGGGTTGGCGACGCTCGATAAATTTACAACAGCTTCAACCAAAGTTCAGCGCTTTTGTTCATCCTTTAATCAATCGTTCATAACAAGTCGTTATCTTGGAGCAAGCATTAGTTCATTCGTCCGGCGATTTATTATCGCCCCAAGCTAAATCATGAGTAAGCTCTCATCGTCACTGCATCAGAGAACTCGACCCTGCCCGGACTTGCTACAACCAATGCGCTACTGGCTAAATCAGGTTAAAGTGTGCGATCGCAGTACGGCTCACGCCATTGCCAGCGTGATTCCTGCCCAATGCCCATTCGAACGAGACATCAAGTTATTTGGCCATTTCATTGCCCATATTCCGCCCCTATGCAAGCTCAATCCCTTTTACAACGAGTTTGTAGACCTGCGGTTTCGCTCCCTTTGCTACCTGGCAGACGAGTGCGGCGAAGACATTAGCGTCTACATCTAGACGCTTCAACGTCCAGCATTCTGCAAAGTTAGCCAGAGCAGAATGCGGTTAGTCAAAAAAATAGGGGCCTCAGCCCAGTTAAATCGGCGCTATCGCATCTCTGCAATAGCGCCGATTCGGTTGCTTAACCGTCAAAAAGTAGCATCCAGCTTAGATCGACTGTAATATAAATGTCTTAGCGGTTGTTATGCTCAGATAGAGACGGCTGCAGCCAGAAGATAAACGCCCTCAGCTTACCTAGCTTGAAGCGCGAGTTTCACAAGAAAGCGGCTTAGCGCTGAGCGGCTGATGTCATAGTTGCGGCTTGGTCTACCCTCGTTGCGATTGCTAACTTTACGGATGAGTGTGAGGGACTCAGTAAGCCGTCGCAACAGGTGAGCACCTCTGGAATCATGACGTCTTGGATTGGGTGCAGGATGGGGCATGGACAGATGGGAAACGGCATCGCTTAATGAGGGTCATGAGCTGGGATCACGCAGGGAGAGATGAACACTCCGTTGGTTGGATCGAGTCCTAAAGCTGCTGCGTATGATTGCGATCGCCCGATAAACCGGGAAAATTAAATTATCATTGCCCGAGTGCGCTACCACCATGATTTGCTGTCTCAATCCAAAGTGCAACAAGCCGATCAACCCGGACGGGGAACCTGTTTGCAGCAATTGTGGCGCAGTGCTGGTTCCGCGCCTGCGGGGGCGCTATCGTCCCGTTCAACCCATTGGGCAGGGGGGCTTTGGTCGGACGTATCTGGCCTCAGATGAAGATCGATTGGGCACGCAGTGCGTGATTAAGCAGTTTTCACCGCAAATGCAGGGCACCAAATCTATGGAAAAGGCGATTCGCCTATTTACCCAGGAGGCAGTGCGGCTGGATGAACTGGGAGAGCATACCCAGATCCCGCGCCTGCTGGCTTATTTTGAGCAAGATAACTATCTGTATTTGGTGCAGCAATTTGTAGAAGGGCAGAGTCTCCTGCAAGAGATGCGCCACAGCGGAGCCTTCAATGAGCGTCGGATTCGAGAAGTCCTCTCTGATCTGCTGCCAGTACTGCGGTTTGTCCACAGCAAAAACGTCATTCATCGCGACATTACTCCCTCCAATATCCTGCGCCGTAAGCAAGACGACCGGTTGGTGTTGATTGACTTTGGGGTGGCCAAGCAGATCAGTGAGTCGGCAGGGGAATCGGGCACGCGCATTGGCACCGAAGGCTACGCACCCATTGAGCAATTTCGGGGGGGGCGGGCGTTTCCGTCGAGTGATCTCTATAGCCTGGGAGCAACCTGCCTCCACCTGATGACCCAGTCTCGCCCCGATAGTTTGTATGATCCCCTCGAGGGACGCTGGATCTGGCGGGAGTTTTTGCAGGAGCGCCAGGTGCTGGTGAGTGACCAGTTGGCGGATATTTTAGATTTGATGCTAAAGGACCTGGTAGGTGAGCGCTATCAGTCTGCAGACGAGGTGATGCGGGACTTAAACGCCGATTACTTTGTGCCCAACGGGCGATCGCAGTCTTCATCCTCAGCGCGGGTGAATTCGGCCAACACCGCACGACGGTCGGTACCTGCAGGGGGGCGATCGCCCGCGCCTCCACCGGGCATGCCCCCGCGAGCGGTGCCTCCTACGCCTGCAGTGCGCGTGTCTAAGCCACCCTCTGCGCCACCGCGTCCGGCGATCGCTCGCACAGTGGTGCAATCATCGGGCTGGCGGTGCATCCACACCCTAACCGAGCATAGCTCGTGGGTGACGAGTGTCGCCTTTCACTCAGGGGCCAACCTGGTTGCGAGCAGCAGCCTCGACGACACTGTCAAAGTGTGGAACCCCCTGCGGGGCGACTTGGTCTATAACCTGGTGGGGCATACCCGCGATGTGAATGCAGTGACCATCAGCGCAGATGGAAAAGTGTTGGTGAGTGGCGGAGATGACTGCACCGTTAAGGTCTGGTATTTACCCACGGGAGCGCTGGTGCGCACGCTCACGGGGCACGCTCGCGACGTGAATGCGATCGCTCTCACAGCAGATGGACGCATCCTGATCAGTGGCGGCGAAGATCGAACCATTCGGCTCTGGCAAGTGTCAAACGGGGCCAGTCTGCGCGTGATCCCGGGCGTTTTAAGCATGATTAAAACTATTGCCGCTAGCCCCGACGGCAGCAGCTTTGCCAGTGGCGGGCTAGATAACAAGGTGCGCCTGTGGAATGGGCATACCGCGGAGCAAAGTGGGCTGCTCTCGGGTCATATGAGTGCCGTAAATGCCCTGGCCTATAGCCCCGACGGGCGCTATCTGGCGAGCGGCAGCCGCGACAAAACCCTGAAACTGTGGAACCTGCAAACCCAGATGATGGAGCGCAGCTATTCCGATCATTTACGCGATGTGAACGCCGTACTCTTCACCCCCGATGGCAAATCCATCCTCAGCGCCAGTAGCGATGCGTCTATCAAGCTGTGGGATGTGGCCACTGGCACAGTGATTGACACGCTGCTGGGCCATACCGATAGCGTAAATGCGATCGCCCTCAGTGCAGACGGCAAAGTGCTGATCAGCGGCGGCTCCGACAATACCGTACGGGTGTGGCAACTCTAGTGCGCATCGCTCAGGAGCCGGTGCGGCCCCGGCGTTAACGGTAACCTGAGGGTAAAGCAACTGCCCTCACCCACGTCTGAGGTTACGGTAATCTCGCCGCTATGGAGATGCGCCAGCCGCTGTGCTAGCACTAGCCCCAGCCCCGTGCCTTCATACTGCCGACTCAGTCCACCATCTAACTGCGTAAAGGTCTGGAACAAACGGCCCTGATCGGGTTTGGAAATACCAATGCCTGTATCCTGAACCGCAAAATAGAGCTGCCCCTCTTGGGCATAGACGGTCAACTGCACCGATCCCCGCTGGGTAAACTTCACTGCATTAGAGAGTAGATTTGACAAAATTTGCTTGAGGCGGCGTTTATCAGCCGTGCAAAGCGTCAACCCGGGCTCAATCTCGACCCGCAGCGCCAGATTCTTGCTGCGAGCGTTCTCTTGCACCATATTCATGCAAGCATCACAAATTTCTTGCACCACAACCGATTCCAAAAACAGTTCTTCTTTCCCGGCTTCGATCTTGGACAAATCGAGTAAATCGTTGATTAACTCTAGTAAGTGTTGACCGCAGGCAATGATGCTCTCAATGTATTGCTGATGCTGGTGCTCGCTGGGCTGCTCGCTAAAGTGATCACCAAGAACCTGGGCAAATCCCAAGATGCCCGTAAGGGGCGTTCGCAACTCGTGGCTCATGTGGGCCAAAAACTCGCTTTTGGCTCGATTTGCTGCATCAGATAGGTATTTTTCGCGTTCCAGCTCTTGGGTGCGGGCTTGCACCAACTGCTCAAGACGCTCATAGCTCTGGGCATTTGCCAAGGCAATCGCCGTGCGGTTGGCAATCTGTTGCAGCAGGCTAATTTCGCTGGGGCGAAAGGTTCGAACGCATTGGGTGGTGTATAAATCAATGCCGCCCCAAAAGCGATCGCGAATGAAAATGGGCACGCATAGCACCGATCGCACCCCATATTGAGAAATCAGAATCTGGCGAGATGGGTTCTGAGGCAGCGTGATGTAGTCTTCGGTATAAAACGTCCACTCGGGGGTGATGTCTTCGATAGGAAAGGTGTCGAACCAATCGGCTGCAGGGATCACTTCATGGCGAATGGAGGGCAACGTGGCCTCTCGTTTCCATTCTTGGGTGGCCTGGATATAGGCTCCATCCAGTTTGAACAGCACCACCCGATCGACTTGGAATACCTGGCCCGTCAACGCCACAATTTCTTCGAGGATAAAGTCGGGATCAAGGCTGGAATTGAGGGATTGGCTAATGCGGTTGAGCAGCCTCTCATACTGCGCCTGCTGTTGTGCGTGTTCGTAAAGCTGGGCCTGATGGATGGCGATCGCCGTCTGGTTGGCAATTGCTTCCACTAAGCTGATATCGTCTGCGTCCCAGTCGCGGGCGTGGTCACACTGGTGCAAGGCGATCGCCCCCAACAGTCTGCCCTGGTGCATAAGAGGAAAGATGGCGATCGCCTGGATATTCAGCGCTCGCATATAGTCGTAGCAGTCGGCAGGCAAATGTTCCGTTGACTGGACGTGAATCACGGGCTGACCGGTGGCAAGGCGATCGCCATAATGCACCAAAAACGGACAGCGCGTCCGCTGGTGTTGCAGCGTCTCTGCTCCTGCTGTCAGAGAGCTTACCTGTCGCACTAGCATAATGTGCTCTGCTTGAATTGAGCAAATTAAGCAGCGATCGACCTGGAGTGCCTCATGCAGCATGTCTGCCGTAGTCTGTATCACATCGTCAATCTTGAGGGATTCCCGTATAGACTGCAAAATGCGGTTAATTATGGCCTCTCGCTTAAATTGACGCTGCAATTGCAGCGTCACCTGCCGCTGTTGTCGGCGTAGGGCAAACTCGTCGAGCGATCGCTGGAGCACCATCGGCAACCGAAACAGTCGATCCTTCATGACATA
>JBGTOF010000335.1:0-13579 GCA_041742695.1 Elainellales cyanobacterium
TGCGCGGTTTGCTACACCGACTTTTGGCAGGCGTACGAGCAGGTGTTACCGAGCAAGCGGCATCGAGCCGTCGGAAAGGAAACGGGCAAGACCAGCTACATTGAGCGATTCAATAACACTCTCAGACAACGCGTTGGGCGGTTGGTGCGGAAAACCTTATCGTTCTCGAAGAAATTGAGCAATCACATCGGCGCGATCTGGTACTTTGTGCATCATTACAACGCCTCACTCCCCTCCTAACCATTACTATGCAGCACTACCACCTATCTTTCTTATATAAGAAATGTTGCTTTTTTGGATAAGGAGGGGAATTCTCTAAGTAAGCAACGGTCGGTGAAATGCGCAGGAAAGCCCGGTAAGCATAGATTGCCAGTGCAGATTCAATAATGGGTCTGGGCTGCGATAGACGTCTCTCCAGCAAATCCGAGATTGCCTGAAGCGCTCAGAACAGTGAAACACGCCATAGCTGTGAGTTAGGCGCACTCAACCAAGCAAGCTGGAGAAATCAAGTGAGTCGTTTATCCCTCAGTCATCGGGTCGGTGGACAGTTTGATTTGTCCCTCCGTCTGACATCATTTGCTCGGGTAGCCAGTACATTGATCACCCTGATTGGGGGCATTGTGCTGGTGGGATGGCTCTTCGACATCTCTGCGTTGAAAAGCATTTTGCCCCTGTGGGTGACGATGAAAGCGAATACAGCGATCGCCTTTGTGTGCAGCGGCAGTGCCCTAGGGCAGCTTGCTAAATCCAAGGCGCGATCGCCTGGTTATGCTCAACCATTGGCTGCGATCGTTTTGGGTATTGGATTGTTGACCTTGATTCAATATGGGTTTGGCATTGATCTGGGTATTGATCAACTGCTATTTCAAGAACCAACAACCGCTGTAGCAACGTCCACTCCAGGGCGCATGGCAGTGAATACAGCCTTCAACTTTTTGCTGCTTGGCTCAGCTCTGTTGCTATTGAGTCGACCCCGAGCCTACCAACCGGGAGTTCAGACCTTCACATTAATTGCGTTTTTCATTGCCCTGCTGGGGTTGCTGGGCTACGTCTACGATATTCAAGAGTTTTATGGCTTCGGGTCTTATACCAAAATGGCGGTTCACACGGCGATCGCCTTTATCCTCCTTTGCACAGGCATCTTCTGCCTGCATCCCAACCAGGGCATCATGGGCATGATCACCAGTCAGCATGCGGGTGGAATTATGGTGAGACGATTAGTCCTACCTGTACTAGTCATCCCTCCCATTTTGAGTGGAATGGTTCTAGCGGGTTACCGGGCCCAACTTTATAGCAGCGAAGTGGGTTTGTCGCTGTCTGCTGTGCTTAACATCTTAGTGTTTGCGATCGTCATCTGGATCAATGGGAGAGTGTTGGGCAAAATCGACACTCGACGGCAACAGGCGGAAGCCCAACGTCAGGATGAAGTCCGATTTCGCTCCCTGATAGCCGCAACGTCGCAAATTGTTTGGTCAACAACCTCAGATGGGCAGGTTCTTGAAGATTCTCCCAGTTGGCGGGGGTATACCGGACAAACGCTTAAAGACTATCAGGAAGGGGGATGGTTAAACGCCGTTCATCCTGATGACCAGGAAGGGGCTGCTCAACAATGGTCAAAAGCCATTCAAACTAAAAGCCTTTATGAAACGGAATATCGGCTCCGATCTGCTGAGGGGCATTACCGATACTTTTGGGTACGGGGTGTGCCCGTGCTGGCGCCGGATGGCAATATTCAAGAATGGATTGGTACCTGTACCGACATTCATGACCGCAAACAAACCGAAGCTGCGTTGCAAGAGCAGACCAATCTGCTGCAACTGATTCTAAATTCCATCAGCGACGGCATCATTGTTGCCGGTGAGCAGGGGCAATTTTTAATCTTCAACCCGGCTGCTGAGCAGATGTTTGGGAACGGCGCAACAGACGCTAGAGAAGAGGAATGGTCACAACAGTATGGCTTGTTTCTACCCGATCAGGTCACGCCCTTCCCTCCAAATGAGTTGCCTCTGGTGAAGGCAGTCCGAGGAGAAGATACCCAAGATGTGGAAATGTTTGTCCGGCACGCTCAGGCACCAGATGGGTGTTGGGCTCTGATTAATGGCAGACCTTTAAGAGATGACTCTGGTCAATTAAAGGGTGGGGTTATAGTTTGTCGGGATATTGGCGATCGCAAACAAGCCGAAGATGCGCTCAAACAAAGCGAAGAAAGATATCGTTCTTTGACGACTGCAACGGCCCAAATTGTCTGGACGGCGGATGTAGAAGGGCGCATTGCGCCTAATCCTACTTGGAGAGCATTGACTGGACAAACTGAAGCTGATTTCGCTGACTTTGGCTGGTTACAGGCCATTCATCCAGACGACCGAGAGCCAACCAGCCAAGTTTGGATGCAGGCTGTGCAGGCAAAAAGCTCATACGAAACCCAATATCGAATTCGGGCAGCGGATGGAAGCTACCGCTACTTTGTCGTCCGGGGTATTCCAATCCTCAATGAAGACAACACCATCCGAGAATGGGTAGGAACCTGCACGGACATTAACGATCGCAAACAAGCCGAACTGGCACTTCGACAGAGTGAAGAACGGTTGCAAGCCATTCTCGATAATTCCCCAGCGGTCATCTACATGAAAGATGTTGACGGGCGATTTATCACCGTCAATCGAAAATTCGAATCTTTATTTCACTTGAGTAAAGCCGAGACTATCGGCAAGCAAAACCAGGATGTATTTGAGCAAGAAATTGCGGATGCCTTTGATGCCAATGACCAAAAAGTGCTGACGGCAAAAACGGCAATGCAATGGGAAGAAGTGGCACCCCATGAGGATGGATTGCATACCTATCTCTCCCTCAAGTTTCCGCTGTTGGCACCCGATGGCTCACCTTACGCAATCTGTGGCATCTCAACCGATATCACAGACCGCAAGCAGGTAGAGATTGCCCTAGAGCAGGCAAAAGACACAGCAGAGAGTGCAAACCGAGCCAAGAGCAAATTTCTAGCAAATATGAGCCATGAGTTACGAACTCCACTAAATGGAGTGATTGGCTATGCGCAAATTTTGCAACGGGCTAACACCCTCAGTGATGAAGACCGGACACGGGTTGAAGTCATCCACCAGTGCGGATCGCACCTACTGACGTTGATTAACGACATTCTAGATTTGTCAAAAATTGAGGCACAAAAAACAGAATTGCTGCCCACCGATTTCCACCTGCCCGCATTTTTGCAAGGGGTGGCAGAAATGTGCCGCGTTCGCGCCGAGCTTAAAGGAATTCAGTTTCGCTATCAGACAGCAGAGGAACTCCCCGTCGGCATCCGAGCAGATGAAAAACGCCTGCGGCAAGTACTCATTAACCTGCTCAGCAACGCCATTAAATTTACCGATGTTGGACATGTAACGTTCATCGTCAGTTATGCCAGCGCTAGCAAGCTGCGATTTGAAGTCAGCGACACAGGCATTGGCATCCCCTCAGAGAAACTTGACACTATCTTTCAACCCTTTGAGCAGGTCAGTGATGCCCAACGCCAATCTGAAGGAACCGGCTTGGGGTTAGCCATTAGCCAGGAAATTGTAGGGTTGATGGACAGCACAATTCAAGTAAAAAGCGAAATTGGGGCTGGCAGCGTTTTCTGGTTTGACCTTGATCTGGTAGAAGCGGCAGAATGGGTCAGAACGGCACAGGCAGACCGACATGGGCAAATTATTGGCATCAAGGGACGCCGTCCTAGGATTTTGGTGGTCGATGATCGCTGGGAAAACCGCTCTGTGGTTTCTAAATTGCTGAGTCCCATTGGCTTTGATATCGCTGAAGCTGCGACCGGGCAAGAAGGATGGCAGACTGCCCAAGAATTTCAGCCTGACCTAATCATTACCGATTTGATGATGCCTGATCTCAACGGCTTTGAGTTGATTAACCACCTGCGAGAGTCAGACCGCTTCAAAGACCTGATCATTATTGTTTCCTCTGCCAGTGTGTTTGAATCAGACCAGTACCGCAGCATCGAAGCGGGAGGCAACGATTTTCTACCCAAACCTGTGCTGGCAGCAGAGCTACTGCAAAAATTGCAAAAGCACCTGCACCTGGAATGGCTCTACGAAGAGCAACAGCCCCAACTCAGCGCAGTTATTGAGCAAGGGGAGATCATCGCGCCCCCTTCGGCAGAGTTGGATGCTTTGCATGAGTTAGCGATGAAAGGCAATTTCAGAGGAATCATCAAACAGCTTGCGCTGCTGGAGCAGACCGATCAGAAATACAGCTCCTTTGCTAAAAAGTTGCATCAACTGGCAAAAAGCTTCCAAGACCAAGAAATTTTGGCACTCCTTCAAAGTTATAGGTAAGTGCTGTTCTTGCGGTAACCACGTTGTTTGATTTACACGTCACTTGAGTCTTGTACGGAACTATGAATTCAATCATTGATCGACCTGCGATTGTTCTCATCGTTGATGATAACCCCGCAAATTTAGGTGTTTTGTCTGACACGCTCGATCAGTCGGGGGTAGAAGTTTGGGTGGCACAATCAGGAAAAATTGCGTTAGAGCGAGTCGCGTACGCCCTACCCGATTTGATTTTGTTAGATGTGATGATGCCAGAATTGAATGGATTTGAAACATGCCAACACTTGAAGGCAAATTCAAAGACGAAGGATATTCCCGTGATTTTTATGACGGCTCTTTCTGATACCGAGAGTAAAGTTCAGGGGTTTCAGTTAGGGGCAGTAGACTACATTACAAAGCCGTTTCAACAAGAAGAAGTGCTGGCTCGAGTGCAGTTGCATTTAAGAATTGCTGATCTGTCCAGAAAACTGGAAGAGAAAAATGTACTGTTAGAACAACAAGTTGCAGAAACCAATCAAGCATATTGTGATTTAAAACATATGCAACTTCAGCTCATTCAGAATGAGAAACTGTCTGGACTTGGGCAAATGGCGGCTGGCATTGCTCATGAAATCAATAACCCCGTAAATTTCATTTATGGCAACCTGGCTCATGCAAGAGACTATATTGACGATGTTATGGGGCTAGTTGACTTATATCAAGCAGAGTATCCAAACCCCACTCCTCGCATTCAGGAGGAACAGGACAAGATCGATTTGTCCTTCATCCAGACTGATCTGTTAAAGCTGTTTGATTCCATGTCATTAGGGACTTATCGAATTCGTGAAATCGTCAAATCGATGCGTATTTTCTCACGGTTAGATGAATCTGAAGTAAAAGGAGTTGATATTCACGAAGGGTTGGATAGTACGCTCACAATTTTGCAGCATCGGTTGAAGGCTAGACCAGAAAATGCTGCTATTGAAATCGTCCGTGATTATGGTCAGATCCCCCCGGTTGAGTGTTACGCAGGACAACTTAATCAAGTTTTTATGAATATTTTGTCTAATTCAATTGATGCGCTAGATGAATACAGTCATCGGGGAATGTCTCAGGACAGTGACTCACAACCGAGCCGAATTCAAATTAGCACTGAAATGTCGGGGGACTGGGTGACGATTTGTATTGCTGATAATGGTCCTGGAATTAGTGAAGCTGTACAGACCAAACTCTTTGATCCATTTTTCACCACAAAACCCGTCGGCAAAGGAACAGGTTTAGGACTGTCTATCAGCTACGACATTATTTCTGAGAAACATAAGGGTAAGCTCTATTGCCGGTCAACTCCAGGGAAAGGAACAGAATTTGTGATCCAAATCCCAATTTGCCAGCCCAACCTCTGTGCGGCTTAGGCTTGCGATCGCCATTTCATCTGCAGGGGCAGAGTATTCTGTAAGCAGCTCTGGCAACGCAACTATGGCGATCGCCCCTAGACACCTACGGAAACTCTAAACTTTGGTGATGTTCTAGACCTGTGGTCAGGGTTGCTAAAACTGTTTAATGCTTAGAGCATTCAGAATTATCATCCACATGGCTACAACACGACAGGTATTCAGGTCTGGGCAGATAACGCAGATTACTCCCAAGTTTTGTTCCAGTACTGGTTTGATTGCAACATCTTTTTGGTGCATGGTTGTAATGACAAGGGTTCGTTCTTCAAATACGGATTTTGGCTGCTCCATGTCGTGAGGGCTTTTTCTAAACCTGATCAACCTAACGGCAAAGCTAAGGGAGTCGTAGGGAAATAATAGACTTGCTGATCGGGCTTCGGTTTCGCTTCAGCCTTCGGTTGCCTTTTGGTTCTTCAGGTTGGGCTGCGGCTTTCAGCCCTCGGTTGCTTTAGCCAACCGTTCTTTCGTTTAAATCACCTGCGTGGGTACTGTCTTTAGAGAGCTGGATCGGTCATGCTCAAGTCATAACTTGGCACGACTCGCGATGACACTCCATACCATGGCGATCGCGCTGAATTGTCGAAGGAGTGACAGATGCTATATCGAGACCATGCCATTGTAATTGGTGGCAGCATTGCGGGACTATTGGCAGGGCGATCGCTCGCGAACCATTTCCACCGTGTCACCATTATCGAGCGCGATGTTTTTCCGCTGCAACCTTCGCCTCGTCGGGGTTTGCCTCAATCCTACTTTCTGCATGTTTTGCTAAAACGAGGACAACTCATTCTGGAAGAGTTTTTTCCGGCAATGACGGAAGAGCTATTGGCCGCAGGCTGTCCTCAGCTGCAGGGCGAGAATGTTGCGCTTTACCTCTCCACGGGCAAAGCGGCGACCTATGCGGGTGGCTGGCCTTCCCTCTCCTTCAGCCGCGATTTGCTGGATTGGACGATCCGCCGTCGTTTGTTGCAATTTCCAAATGTGGAGTTTTTGCAGGGAGCCAGTGTCACGCAACTGTTGCCCCAGGTGAATTGCAAGGGCGTGGCTGGGGTTGTGGTGCGACAGCACGATTCCACAAACCGGAAACAGGTCATTGAGGAGCGGATTGACGCAGATTTTGTGGTCGATGCCAGCGGCAAGAGTTCTCAGGCACCGTGCTGGTTGCGCCATCTGGGCTATGAGCCGCCAGCAGAAACGGTGGTGAATGCGCACATTGGCTATGCCCATCGCCTTTATCAGCGTCCTGCACAGTTGCAAACGGATTGGCAGGCGCTGCTGGTACAGGCCACTCCACCCGACCACACCCGCATGGGCATTCTGTTTCCCATTGAGGGCGATCGCTGGATGGTTGGCTTAGGAGGTGGGTATGGCGATCATCCCCCAACGGACTCGGTGGGCTATGTAGAATTTGCCCGAAGCTTGCCCACGCCAGAGCTTTATCACGCCATCAAGGATGCGGCTCCTTTAAGCGATATCAATCTGTACAGCGGCAATGAAAATCGCCGCCGTGCTTACGAGCGCATGTCGCCATATCCAAAAAACTTTGTCATTATAGGCCATGCCGCCTGTGCATTTAATCCGGTTTATGCTCAGGGCATGACTACAGCTGCACTGGCTGCGCAAGTTCTCGATCGCCAGTTGTCGCGATCGCACTTGCCTTGGCGACGAAGGAATTTGGCGAAGGCCATTCAGCGGCAACTCGCCCAGGTTCAGGCTGCCCCCTGGATGATGGCGACTTCGTTGGATTATCGCTATCCGCAGGTGAAAGCCAAAAATTTCCTAAACAGTATGCCTCTTCTCTACTGGTATCAGGATCAAATTTGGCAACTGCTACCCAAAAGCCCAACGGTACATCGCATCACGATGGATGTGGCGCACATGCTGAAACCGCCAATCGCTATGTTTTCTCCAATCATGCTCTGGCATGTGCTTGCTAATGTGGTGCGACAGCAGGCTGCTTATTGAATTCAACAACGGCTGCACTAAGCGGCAGCGCGATCGCCAATCGGCAACGGTGGGCTATACCGTGCCCCGTCGCCCACGCGCAGCACGGCGAAACAGCCACGCCGATCCGGCGAACAGTGCGACAAAGAACCCGTTCAGAACCGAAAGCTCCAATGGTCCGCTCCAGGGACGGCCCAACCCGGCAGTTAGCGAGATCGCAGCGACTGTTGTTTGAGCGATCGCTGTAGCGAACAGCGCACGGGCCATACCACGGGGTCGGAAGCGCGCGCTGACGGCACCGATGATGCCGACGGCGAGCACCCCAAAGTACATGAGGTTGGCAGGGTCGCCATCCCTGCCGATGATGCCGACGCCGAGGCTCAGCCAGGTCAGGATGAGTGCTGCTGCGATCGTGACGCTGACGGCGATTTTATACGTGGTGTTGTACATGTTCATCGTTCCTCTGGATTGATGAATGGTGTGTGCTGTAATTATTCAGCAAGGCGATGCAGAATTCCGCAAAGTGATGCAAGTACAGGAACAGCACACCGAGCAGTTGTTGGAGCCGAAGCGATTGAGTGCAGCGCATGACGCATGGATTTCATCCCGCTTTCTTGGGCGATCGCCCACATACCCCACAAGCGCGATCGCAGCGACTGTTGTTTGAGCGATCGCACCTCATAGATGCCGCTCAAACACCGGGATCGTAAGGTTCTCAACCACTCAATAACTCTACTGCGGAGGCACACAAACGTGCCAGTTGAGCGTCTGGCAATAAACGTTACTGCAACACCAGGATCTTTCGGCAGTCCGCTTCGACCGGGTTGTTATGCTGCGGATTAACCCTATTGCTCATATTTCTAAAGTTTTTCGCATCTTAACACAGGTCATTTCTTGTCCAGATGCAAGCCGATGTATGGCATACTCAATGACTTCAAAACCCTGTTTCCTGTAAAATGCTTCAGCATTAATTGAAGCATCTGCCTTTAAGTACGATAGTTCCATTAAAGCTGCTTCTTGTTCCAAAACAGCTAGAATTTTGGCACCGATACCGCATCGACCAAAATCTGGATGAACATACACCCCTTGTAATTCATTATTCTTATCAACCATTCCAAAACCAACTGTGTCATTGTTTTGCCTTGCCACAATGACTCGGCGGTCTGGATTTTTAATCCATTTTTGCTTGACTCGCTCAATGCGATCGCTGGTTATCGGAAGACGTGACCAGCTATTAATCACTTCCGCTGAGTAATAAGGTGCAGCAGTTTGATGCACTGCAGCCGCATGGATTTCAAGAATCGCTGCTGCATCTTCGGGTTGTGCGGGTTCCAGTCTAATTGGGTCATCCATAGGCAGATCATCATCCTAAGATGAGTAAGCAAGCTTCCGGCTATGTCCTTGCCCAAGGCCCAGCGGCATAACGTCCCGATTTATCCTTGGCACAACCCCAATCTAGGGCATAAACTCATTATGTCCAGGACTAACGCAGTTAAAACAAGTTTTGTCGTTTCTGGATGATTTTTCCTAGGGCTGCGCCCGCAAAAATTATCCAACTGCGTCCGTCCTAACGTTTTTAATCAAAGACAAGCATCGGGAGGAAAGATGGATCTTTTAACTTGGCTGATTGTCGGACTTGTTGCAGGCATACTCTCCAGCTTCGTGGCTGGCGGAATCGGCTACGGCCTGATCGGCGACATTATCGTAGGCATTATTGGCTCTTTTGTAGGGAGTTGGCTGTTTGCACAGTTGGGGCTGGCTGCACCGTTCCCTGGGCTGGCAGGCGTGATCTTTGTTGCCTTTGTGGGTGCCGTCGTGCTGTTGGTTGTGCTGCATCTGATTCGACGAGGGCGAGCCATCTAGGGGTTTGGGCTATCAACGAGCAGGGCGGCAACGGAGCGAGGAGGCTTGTCACATTCACAGCCTAAAATCTTGCAATGTTTCGTTGCGAGAGGCAATTCTCCTGCAGAGATGCTTTGCGAACCCATCTGAGCGCCCTCCATCTCCACCGCTGAGAATGGCGTGATTGTTCGACCTGAGCTAGGCGATAGGTTGCGGTATTTTCAGCGAGAATGGCAGGGGTTGTTGAAGAGAGGCGGTTCTGCTTCGCAAGGCTTCCGCCAACGCTCGATTTTAGGTTTTGGATTTTGGAGGGGCGATCGCCCCCAGATACTTACCAGACCCCTACAAACACGCCAAACTTTTATCAACAGCAGTGTTAGGCGATCGCCCCTCACTTGGATCGCACCTCATGGATATCACTCAACCACCGAAGCCGCTGAGTTCTCAATCACTTAATACTCTATTGTGCTAGCTACACTAACGTTCCCAATCACCCGCCGCAAATAATCTCGAATTTCCAACAAACAATCTCTCGGCGGTCAGTGTGCATTAGGATTGTTAGCCCACTACACACCCACCCATTGTTGACGTGTTCCAAATTTGGACAGCGTGTACCCTGGAATCATGCCAACAATCTTGCGAGTAGGTCCTTACCGACTTTACTTCTACAGCCATGAACCAAATGAACCACCCCATGTTCACGTTGACCGAGACAAGTTATCAACCAAATTCTGGTTAGAACCAGTTAGCTTGGCAAGCAACCTTGGTTTTAGTGCTAAAGAGCTTCGAAAATTACAGCTTATAGTACAAGAAAACCAACAAATATTATTGGAGTCCTGGCATGGGTATTTTGGCGATTCGAGCAGACGAGAGAGTTAAGCAAGTTTCTTTTACAGAAGAGAGTATCAGTGTTGATTTGATGGATGGAAGAACTATTACTGTGCCTTTAGTTTGGTATCCAAGATTGCTGCATGCAACACCTGAACAGAGAACACAATGGGAGATATGTGGAGGAGGGTATGGTATTCATTGGGAAGAAATAGACGAAGATTTAAGTACGGAAGGAATGTTGAGGGGAGCACCAGCTCCGAAGGCTACCAAACAAGCTTTATAAATCTTTCATAGTTGCTCCTGCTTGAATGAGCGATCGCACCTCATAGATAACGCTCAACAGCTCTATTGCGACAGCACACTAACGTTAGAGGCCAGGGGCGCGCGTCAGCGCGTCTACTTCACTGGCTTGTTGGGCTGGTGAGTTCGAGGATTCGGTCAACCACATCTGTGACTGGCACTGTTGTTTTGACTTCATGGGTACATCTTTTCCGCAGAAGTGGCTCAATCGTTTCCAGGTCTTCTAGGATATGCTCCATCTCTTCTAGACTCTGACCGAATGAATTTCCCGATCGCGAATGAACCCGCTCAATCATGACCTCGCGTAGAGCACTCAATAGAATTATCATTCCAAATCTGTGATACAAAGCACCTTGTTCTTCAGCACATCCAGACACGAATAGTATCTCATCCACTGTTTCAGCCATGGCGTTTTCAAGGCGTCTTACATCCCAGTGCTGATGCCCATTTAAATCTATGAATGACCATCCCGGTTCATCCATGTCGATGCACCTACATCCTCGCTGGCGCAATTGACCAATGACTGCGGTCTTGCCGACGCCGGACATGCCGGTGATAAGAACGTGACTCATAGTTTTCTTATCGCTCACCATTACATGCTTGCCCAACATTGCGGTTGAGTGTCTGTTAGCGATCTATATATCACAACAAAATCTTTATTAGTCCTCTCTAACCGGGTTGTTAGGTGGCTGTTCATTTCTGTATTTGGTGAATATCTCTTGCCAAAATGTCCATACAGGCTCATTAGCTTCTAGCTCAGCAACGCCTTCGGAAGCATCAGAGCTTAGATCAGTTAATTCAGCAATGATTTGAACAACTTCCTCTAGTTTTTTATAATTGCCAAGCTTGACTGTATAACGTTCAACTAATCCCAAATAGTTCTCCAGGTAAGAAGGTAATACTTGTCTATATCGAAAATTCTTAGATAAATGAGAATTCTCAAATAAACATGTTGACCATTGATCAAGCAAAATCTTGACCCATTTAATAGGAATTTCTTCTCGATTATTGAAGTTTAATAAATCCACAGTTTCCCAGTTATTGGAGTTAAGTGATGCAATTAATTCATTTGCAAAATTTACTTGCTCTAGTTCTGAAAGAGTGTTGGCTAAGTCCCAAATTTGACATTCACGGAGAGCAGAAAGTATAGGATTTACCTGATATCCATCTCGTGTTTTTAGCGCTCGCCTTGTTTCTTTAAGAATATTTTGACCAAATAGTTCTGTGAATTTGTCACCAAATAAATATTTATAATGCCAACTTTTTTCAACTAGCTTATCTAATGGAATTAGGTTTGATGCCTCATTTAATAGAGCCTGAGCAATAGGAACAGTATCCGCAGCCGCAAGAAACTTAACGGCTGACTCTGATGTTCGTCTACGCTTTAAGATTTTAGATCTAAAAACTGAGTCAATTACTAGTTGAGCTTCTTGAGAAAGTTCGTTAATACATTCTGGATAGTTTAAAATTCCTTCTAGAACGTTAAGATTTAGTTCTTGTTCCAGAATGTATTCATTCCAATGCATTGAAATTTCAACCGAAAGCTGTAATTCACTTTTTGCAGCCCAGACATTGACCAAAAAACAAAGAATATTCAGTTCATGATCCTTGCTAATAGGTGAAATAAGGGCTTTAAATAGCTCTTTAATGAGACGTGGAACTTGCTTAGAATTTATTCGGTTTACTTTATCGACTACATGATCTTGCAACTGTGTTAGATCATCTGGGAATGGTTGATTAGAAAAAAAGGCAGGGTTTTTTATCGATTCAAGTAGTTGATTAACGTAAAACACACCTAACTGAGCGGGTTGAGAAAGAACGATATCATAAAGTGTTCTGATGAAGTAGCGAACCTCTTCAGGCGTTGGATCAAATAAAGCTCCTACTTCATCAAATGAAGGATGTGCATAGCGATTTCTAGTCTTGCTAAGAGTTTCTAAGGTATCTGCTTCATATCGACTGATCATGGCAACTACCTTAGCCGCCTGAATAAGTTCATGCTCCCAATTTTGGTGATCTATTATTTTAGATTCTAGCTTCTTCCATTTTTCAATAGCAGTGGATTCGCGCTGTTCTACCAAAATCTCAAATTTCTTAACAAGGTCAAACATTGTCGCAACCCATACTGCGAGGATTGCACTACGATAATTACCAATTCGATAGCTTTTAATGGCTTCTTCTAAATATTTCTGGATCTGCGGGTTTTTTACACTGAGTAAAATTTCGTCAAAATCAAGCATGCTAGCCGTTCATCATTACTTTGTAAAGCCTAACGCAGGATGAATGTAAAGCAGCATAACTGGGATGTTATGCAGATAACTTCCGAAAATTTTTATCTTCGGTAGGAAATGTAAGGAGTTTTCACTACAAAATGTAGAGGAAAACACTTGTTTTCTCTAGGCGATTGGTTTATTCTTTGCGATACCGGAATTTAATTCCGGTGACATGTAAAACGCGCGCTTGGGGTTTTGGGCGCTGATTAGGAGTGCTACCAACACTCACTAACCAGCTGACCTGACTCCTGAGCTAGGCAGGAGCCAGGCTTTGATGATTATCAAGCGCCTCGCTAATGCTGACAAGTGGTTGGGTCAACCACGCCCTAGGCGCGTTTCCTCTACAACATGCATTAGCGAGGAAAAACCTATGAGTTCAGAGATTAAGGCGCTGGTGCGATCGCACCAGGGCGACAGCAACGCGCAGATTTGGATCATCGGCACACGTGACCAAGTGATCCACTTGATGAACGAGCTGTATGTGAAAAAGGTGGCGACAGATCGAGCGCAGTTTACGCCGATTATTCCTGCGCCGTTTTCTGAGGGCAAAGTAATGTCAGTGCTGACCCGATAGCGGCGGATGGGGTTGCAGTGAGAACTCCAACTGTGGCCCATCCCATCCCCGATG
>JBGTOF010000321.1:0-7532 GCA_041742695.1 Elainellales cyanobacterium
GCTCGGTTGCATCGCAAGACATTGTGTTATTCCAAATCCGTGGAGATGCTGAAGCATTCGATGCGATTGCTACTGCACTACCTAAAATTTGGTGATGTCCCTATTCCTCACTGATTCATATTCCTATTCAGCAACGCCGAATCTTGAATTAGCACTCAGGTTTTAAATGAAACCGTCAACACCCTAAAACGAAAATTTTCGCTAGATTATCGCCAGATCGGTGCTGTTGTTGATGAATTGAGCCAGCAGCAGCTAGCTGTCGTTTCGTTAGACACTATTCGTAAAGCTTTAGAGGTTGCCCAACGTTATCAATATAGCTACTTTGATAGCCTGATCATTGCCAGTGCGCTTGAAATGGGGTGCGATCGCTTCTATAGCGAAGACCTTCAAGATGGCCAAAAAATAGATAATACGCCTATTCTCATTAATCCATTTAGAGGTGTTTAGAAGTACGTAGGGCGGGCCGTGTCCACCATTCACTTATAAGGTTCTGACCTATTGCTGTTTGCCCGATCGCAAAAAGTCTCGCACTGCAATCATCCAATCGGGAAATGCCAGGGGTGCGATCGCATCTTGTTCATAGAGCAGCAGCTCAACACCATATCCCCTGCCGATAGATCAGTAGAACGAGCAACGCTCTTTTTGCTTCTGCGGCCTGATGGCGGCCTTATATGAAGCACCTGCGCGAGGATCTGCCGCAATCATGCCGTTGGGGGAAGAGCGATCGCCCGTCTCAGTGGCATAAAGGGCAAATGCGCTTATTCAACCCGTCTCGTCTCTTGCCTCAATCTTCTCCACTTCCCGTCAATGCAGGCATTCTGTATGCGGTGCTGGCCTATGGAGCCTGGGGGCTGTTTCCCCTGTATTGGAAGCTGTTTGGGCAAACGCCCGCCGTAGAAGTGCTGAGTCACCGGGTAGTTTGGTCGATGGTGTTTCTCAGTGGGTTGATTGTGTTTCAGCAGCGGGGGGGAGAGCTGGCTGCTGTGGTGCGATCGCCCAAAACCCTCATCATGCTGCTGACCAGCGCCCTGCTGCTGACTGTGAACTGGGGCATCTATATTTATGGCGTCAATAGCGATCGCGTCGTAGAAACCAGCCTAGGCTACTTTATTAACCCGTTGGTCACCGTGCTGCTGGGGGCTCTCTTTCTCAAAGAACGCCTGAGTCGATGGCAGTGGACGGCCGTGGGGTTGGCGGCGGTCGGCGTCACCTACTTTGTGGGGCAGTTTGGCGCTGTACCTTGGATTGCGCTGAGCTTGGCCTGCACCTTTGCCCTCTATGGGCTGTTGCGCAAGCTGGCTCCCGTGGCACCGTTGCTGGGATTGGCCGTAGAGACACTGATGATGACGCCGCTGGCCTTAGGGGCGATCGCCCACTGGAGCATTGCTGGCACCTCCAACTTTACTGCCAGTCCTGGCCTAACTGCGGTCTTTATCGGCGCAGGCTTAATCACCTCCATGCCGCTGCTGTGGTTCAACAACGCCGCCAAGCGGCTGCCATTGTCTACCCTGGGGTTCTTTCAATACATAGCGCCCAGCCTGCAGCTGATGTTGGGTGTGTTTCTCTATGGTGAAGCCTTCACGCTCACTCACGCCCTCACCTTTGGCTGCATTTGGACAGCGCTCCTGCTCTATTCCACTAATTCCTGGATGAGGGCCAAGCGCCACGCCTAGCGCAGTGAGCCGCGTCTGGGGATAGGCCAAAAGCTTTACGCCGGATTCACCTGTTCTGGGCGACTCTTCACCCGGGCTTAATAGTTTGGTGCGTAGAGTTCACTAGCGTAGTATGCAGGTGGAATCTATCGCTATGCTTCAAGTTGGCTGGGCGTTGATAGCCGCAACCCGAGAAAAATTATCCCACCCGCACTTAAGGGAGGTCTTTGGAAATGTGTCAACAACTCGCCCCAACTCAAACGCCAGATGAAGTGGTGCTGCTCGATACGCGCTTTCATAAGGTTAAAGTCTGCCAGTTGATTGACTACATTGTGGAGTCAGGGCAGCAGGCCAAAAAAACAATTATCGGCAATGTCAACGTGCGGGCGATGAATTTTGCCTACACAACGCCTTGGTTCCGGCAGTATATCAACGAGTCAGATCTGGTCTTTTGCGACGGGTTTGGGGTGCTGCTGGGGGCCAAGATTATGGGCTATTCGGTCAAGTCAGACTACCGCATGACCTGCCCTGACTACATCGAAGACTTGGCAAAAGCCTGCGCTGCAAAGGATGTGTCGCTCTATCTGCTGGCGGGCAAGCCGGGTGTGGTGGATAGTGCTATGGAGCAAATGCGGGCGATCGCCCCCAATATTCGCGTCGGCGGGCATCATGGCTATTTCGACAAACATGGGGCAGAAAATCAGGCGGTGATTGACGACATCAACGCCTTCAAGCCTGACGTGCTCTACATTGGCTTTGGAATGCCGCTGCAAGAGCGATGGATGGTGGATAACCTAGATAAGGTAGACGCGCGGGTATTCTTGCCGCTGGGCGCTTGTCTAGACTTCTATACCGGCACGGTCTATCGAGGGCCCCGATGGATGACCGATCGCGGCATGGAATGGCTCGCTCGCTTCTTTACTGAACCCAGCCGCCTGTGGGATCGATATGTGGTGGGCAATCCGCTGTTTTTCTATCGGGTGTTCAAAGAGCGACTCTTTGGTACGACGCCTGCCAAGGCTAAGTCCTCAAAGTGGAACTCGGTATAGGCTGGGCAGCAGACCTGCTCATCTTGCTACTAGAACCCTGGCTAGGCATGACGCGCTAGAGTCTGCGGCCTTGTGAGTTTTTTATCAGCAGCACCACCAGCGTAATGGGGCCAAAGAAGGACCCCAGGAAGAACCACAACCATACGCTACGGCCTGTATTTTGTGCCCATATTGCACAGATCACGCTAATGATAGAGAGCATAAAGCCATGATCAAGGTAAGAGCCTCGCAGGTTAGAGACTTTACCCTCTAAGAATGAAACCTCTGATTGAAGAGTTGAAATTTGTGTTCGAAGGGTGCTGACCTGGGACTCTAACTGGTTAAGTCGGAGTTCGGCGCTGTCATCTTGCTCGACTTGTTGTGAAATTAGAAAACTCACTTCAGAACTTTTCACGAGCGATCGCTCCATTGACTGCATCAGAATACCCTTCACCTCATTGGTTGCAACGATCGAGTGAGTGACGCGAGCGATTGGGTGGCACTCTTGCGCTGCGCAAAGTCCACACCTCTACCACCATCAACCATCCATCATTGATTGAGCGCGTCTATGTCGTAGATACCGATTGGCGCAGCAGAATTCCTGACGGCTGTCATCAAGGTGCTGGGTGCTGGGTGCTGGGCGATCGCACTTCAGCGACACCCGTTCGTAAAGTTGAAGTACAGACTTGAATCATTAGCATGCACAGTCCGACGCTCTACTTGATGGCGAGCGGTATGACGTGGCGCTGCACTATAGTTCTAGATTTAGCGCGCTAGATTTAGCACACTAGATTTAGCGCATCAAGCAATTTACGTGGAACCCTGTGCATGACTCAATCTCGAACGCAATCGCGCTTTTGGGCAGTGGTGGCTAACACGCCCCGGCTGCTCAGGCTCGTCTGGGATGGGGCTCGCGGCTGGTTGCTATGGTCGATCGCCATTACCCTGGCGCTGGCGCTGTTGCCCGTCGCACAGCTCTATGTCAACAAGCTGATTGTGGACTTTGTGGTAGGCAGTCTCGCCGTCCCAGCCCTAGATTGGCAACCTTTGATCGTGCTGGTTGGGTTAGGGTTGGCGATCGCCCTTGCCCAGAGCGGCCTGGGGCAAGCCAACAGCTATGTCTCTCAAGTGTTGAGCGATCGCTTTACCCTCTACGCCAACCAAAAATTACTAGAACAGGCGATCAGCCTTGATTTGGCCCATTACGAACTGCCTGAGTTTTATGACACCCTAAACCGCGCCCAGCAAAGCGGCAGCACCTATCCCGTGCGGGTGTTGAGCACCCTGACCTCACTGACGCGCCAGTCCATTACCTTCGCGGGCCTGTTGGGTCTGCTGCTCAGATTTAACCCGCTGATTGTGTTGCTGCTGGTGTTGACTGCGTTGCCAGCCCTGTGGGTGGGCCTTCGGTTTTCTGGCGTGCGCTTTCGCCTCATGCGCCGCCAAACGCAGAGCGGGCGACTCGCCAGCTACCTAGAGCAGGTGTTGTCAACGCAAGAATTTGTCAAAGAGGTGCGGCTTTATAACTTAGGCAGCCACTTGTTAGATCAGTGGCACAGCATCCGCAATCAGTTCAACCGCGAGCTAGCCACGATGGCGGCAGAGCAGGCCTGGCTGCGGTCTACGGTTAGCCTGTTTGCGTCGTTGGTGTTTTATGGTGCCTATGCCTGGGTGATTGTGCGCACGCTTCAGCGCAGCATCACGATTGGCGACCTAACAATGTATACCGGAGCATTTCAACAATCCCAAGGGTTGATTCAGGGTATCCTTTTCGACATTGCGCTGGTGTATGAATTCAACCTGTTTGTATCGCAATACTTCGAGTTTTTGAACCTCAAGCCGCAGGTGCTCAGTCCGCCTCAGCCGGTTGCGTTTCCGACCCCCATGCGTCGGGGGCTAGAGCTGCGCCAGGTTTCCTTTGCCTATCCCGGAGCCACCGCAAACACCCTAACGGGGCTCAATCTATCGGTGCAGCCGGGCGAAAGTATTGCCCTAGTAGGGATGAACGGCGCAGGCAAAACGACCCTACTTAAGCTGCTGACCCGCTTTTATGATGTCACCGAAGGCGAAATTACGGTGGATGGCGTCCCTCTTCATGCGCTAGATCTCAGCGATTTGCGGCGCAACATTGGCGTCGTGTTTCAAGACTTCTCGCGCTACAACCTCAGTGTGCAAGACAACATTGGCTTCGGCGATGTGCGTCAATATGACAACCTAGAGAGGATTCAGGCGGCGGCGCTAGAGGCCGGAGCCACCCCCGTGATCGCAGCGCTAGAGCAAGGCTACCAAACCATTTTGGGTAAAACGTTTTCTGATAGTGCGGAATTGTCAGGCGGGCAGTGGCAGAAAATTGGGCTAGCACGGGCGTTTATGACCCCAGCGCAGATTTTGATTTTGGATGAGCCGACGGCGGCGTTGGATGCGATCGCCGAATTTGATTTATTTCAGCGCTTTCAGCAGCTCACGGAAGGCAAAATGACGTTTTTGGTCAGCCATCGCTTTTCGACCGTGCGCATGGCCGATCGAATTGTGGTGCTGGAACATGGGCGCATTGCGGAGGTGGGGAGCCATCGGGAGTTGATGGAGCAAGGCGGGCTGTATGCCAAGATGTTTGGGCTGCAGGCGGCCAGCTATGGGGATTAGGGGTGACGCTAGGATCATGAGGATTCCTGGGAATTTGTGGAGCGATCGCCCTCAGTACGCTATGTGTTGCGTGTACTGTTCCTTCTAGGCCCATTATCTGGTAGATCTAGTGGCTAGCATCCCGGCTTGCGAAACCTAGTCATTGATTAGGCCATGGGTATTCTCGGGGTTAGCTATTAGACACAACGCCCTTCCCCAACACCGCCACCCATGATTAAAAACGATGCCTGGATTTCCCAAAAAGCTACCCAGGGAATGATTGCACCCTTTGAGCCAAAGCAGGTTCGTGCTGTGGAGGGTATGCCGGTCATCTCCTATGGACTGAGCAGCTTTGGCTATGATATTCGCCTCTCGCCCGTAGAGTTTCGCATTTTTCGCCACATTCCAGGGAGCATCGTCGATCCTAAAAACTTTAATCCCGAAAATTTGGAACTAACGACGTTGCGCGAAGACGAAACGGGCACGTACTTTATCATTCCGGCCAATTCCTACGGCTTAGGAGTGGCGCTAGAGCGGCTTGAAATTCCCAATACCATTACTGTGGTGTGCATGGGCAAGAGCACCTATGCCCGTTGCGGCATCATCGCCAACATCACGCCGGGGGAAGCAGGCTGGCGCGGACATCTCACCTTAGAGTTTTCTAATTCTTCTAGCACTGACTGCCGGATCTATGCCAACGAAGGGGTGGTGCAACTGCTGTTTTTAGAAGGGGAACCGTGTCAGACGAGCTACGAATCGCGGCGGGGCAAGTACCAAGACCAATCCGAAATGGTGACGTTGGCGAGGGTTTAGCGCGACTGGGTATTCTAGGTGAGCGATCGCCCGCCTCTAGTCCGTTCTGTCGTGCGGAGAGGTGTGCGGGCGAGAGTGCAGATTTGTAAATTCTTCAGGAACCCTGTTAATCAGGATTGAAGCCTGTAGATAAGCAGATCTCGGAAGGGCTTAACCTGTCCTGGATCTGTCGATTGCCAATCTGATTGGATGGGTGAGATCGCTAACTTGCAAGATGGCTTTCAGTGAGTGCGGTGCGCTCATTAAAGAACTTTGCAGGAATTTAGCCATGCTCATTAGATTTTGGTCGTCTACATAGATAGGGGGTATGGAGTGTCACCCAATCGCCTTATCTCAAACTCGCTACCGATTTTCTCTCGCTGTTTTTCTGCGTTTATCTCTGCTTTTAAAGGATACCTATGGTGAATCGATTGATGGTGTGGCGGCAGTTAGGATTGGGCCTGGGTGCGGCGATCGCCCTGGGCAGTGTGTCCCTCAGCAGTCTGGTGATGATAGCAACAGCTCCGGCGGTTCGTGCCCAAGTGTTGTTCGAAGAATCAGGGACACTGAGCCCAATGCAAAACGAGTATTCCTTTGAAGGAACGGCTGGGCAAGCGGTTGCCATTGCCATGACAAGCGAAGAATTTGACACGCTGCTGGTGCTACTCGGGCCAGATGGCAGCGAAATCGCCATGAACGATGACTATGCTCGCAGTCTCAATTCCACCATTGTGATGACGCTGCCCACAGCAGGCACCTATACCGTGTTGGCTCGCTCCTTTGCGGGGCAGGGTGGTGCGTATTCTCTGGTGGTGCGGCCAGCATCGGCCTACGACTTGGCCTATGCTCGCGGCTTAGATCTCTCACGCAATGGACAGCCTGATCAAGCCATTACGGCCTTTGATGAGGCGATCGCCGCAGATAGCACCCAACCTGTTGCCTACCTTGATCGAGCAGATACCTACTCCTCGATGGGTCGCATAGAGGATGTCATTGCCGATTACCAACGGGCGGCCGATCTGTATGAACAGATGGGCGATCGCTCGATGGCAGATAGCCTCAGAGAGCAAGTTCAATACATGCAGGATACGGCCTATTAAGCGGTGCGCGGTTGAGCGGGCTACTGCACGATTGAGAGAGTGACAACCCCGAGACAGGTTTCTTTAGCTCTATAGAGAAGAAACGGTATATCCCATCACAGATTGCGACTCTATCCCAGGTGAGAAAAATAGAACCTGGGATAGGGTGTCGCTTTCTGATTTTTCTGCGAAGATCGAAGAGACCGATCAACGCACAATCGAATTTATGCTAAGAAGCGGCTTTGGACTTCCCCATTGACCGGCTTAGCTCTACCGCTTATGCCATCCAATACTCTCAAGTCTCAGAATGGATCGAATACAATGACCGATTCTGCAGGGTCCCTCTCGACGAGCAAACG
>JBGTOF010000338.1:0-22162 GCA_041742695.1 Elainellales cyanobacterium
AGTAGTGCCGTTCTTGGAGATGTCGTGAGACCCACAGGTTGGGCAAGTCATCTCGATTGTCATGGATTCTACTCCCTCAGAATCTAGCTATGCGACGGCGATGCCTTATTTCTCTCTATCCTTTACGTTAATCCACTACCGCGGATTCTAGATTCCATACTCAAAGAGCGTAAGTCTAGAACGGTTGGACAATAGGCAAAAAAACACGTTCCCTATAGCGTACAACCTGTTGCTGAACTGAATGGGAGGTCGATAGCGTTGTTTCAGCTCCACAGCGCAGAGTTGAAACAACGCCAAACGGCTTTAAGCCTTAGTGCTAAGACAATGAGCAGTGGTATTCAGCTAAGGATAAGGCTAGACCTTTTTCAGCCAGCTAAACATGGCGCGCAGGTCTTTCCCTACTTCCTCAATGGGATGCTCGGCCTCACGCCGACGCATGGCGTTGAAGCCCGCTTTGCCCGACATGTTTTCTAGCACAAACTCGCGGGCAAACTGTCCCGACTGAATCTCGCTGAGAATTTTCTTCATCTCAGCGCGGGTTTCGTCAGTGATGATGCGGGGGCCACGGGTGAGATCACCATATTCTGCTGTGTTAGAGATGCTGTCGCGCATGGTAGCGAGACCGCCTTCCACAATTAAGTCCACAATCAGTTTCACTTCGTGTAGGCATTCAAAGTAGGCTAGCTCGGGCTGATAGCCAGCATCTACCAGTGTCTCAAACCCGGCTTTAATCAATGCCGATAGACCGCCACAGAGCACGACCTGTTCGCCAAACAGATCGGTCTCGGTTTCTTCGCGGAAGGTGGTTTCGAGGATGCCTGCGCGGGTGCCGCCAATGCCTTTGGCGTAGGCCATGGCGCGATCGCGCCCCTGACCTGATGCATCTTGATAGACCGCAAACAAACAGGGTACGCCTTCACCTTGCTCATAGGTGCGGCGCACAAGGTGCCCGGGGCCCTTAGGCGCAATCATCACTACATCGACGTTCTCAGGTGGCACAATCTGCGCAAAGTGAATGTTGAACCCGTGAGCAAAGGCCAGCACTTTGCCTTCGGTAAGATGCTCTGCGATCTCGTTTGTGTAGACCGTCTTCATCGCTTCATCGGGCAGCAAGATCATGATGAAGTCGGCAGCCGCAGCCGCATCTGCCACAGATTTTACGGGCAGGCCTGCGGCTTCAGCCTTGGCCGCTGATTTACTGCCTGGATACAGCCCCACAATCACGTTGATACCGCTGTCTTTAAGGTTGAGCGCATGGGCGTGTCCCTGCGAACCGTAACCGATGATGGCGATGGTTTTCCCTGCCAAGATATCTAAATTTGCGTCAGCGTCGTAATACATCCGCGCCATAGGGTCTTCTCCGTTAGTTGCAGCCAGGGCAGCAAGCCTTTAGTAAATGTCAAGCATTTGATTTTACCAAAAGGTGAGGGCGCTTCTCAGTTTTTCCGTCAAAGTCTCAGATGTATCTCAGAATACATTCACGGGCTACTCAGGGACGAGGCGCACAATTGAATCAGTTCAGGAAAGGGACGCAAGACAAGGCCTTCTATCCCGAACGACTGCTTACATCCATAACTCACACAAAGGACAATTCTATGAAACGCTTCATTATTTCTACTCTGTCGGTATTGGCGCTGGCTGTGGCGATCGCCCCTGCCGCATTCGCGATTGGCGGCAATATTGGTACGGAGACCTGCCCCCGCAATGGCAGCTTCTGTGTGGGGTCGGGCGGCGCATCTGGCCGTTAGAGTGCCTAGCGTGTGGGCGATTAAAGCAGCTCTACCTTCATTCTGTTTTACTCACCTGCTGCATTTATTTAGATATCTTCTGCTCTAACCGGGTTTAACCCTAGATCCTGATTTGAGCAGGAGCGCTAAGACCATGCGAAACCTATCTGCTGTATTTGGTTTAGGAGAGCTTCTATGAAACGTCTAATTCTTTCTGCATTGTCAGTGTTGGTTGTCTCTGGGGCGATCGCCCCTGCTGCATTCGCGATTGGCAGCAACATCAATACGGAAACTTGCCCCCGCAATGGCAGTTTCTGTGTGGGGTCAGGTGGTGCGGCTAGCCGCTAATGGATCCAGAGACCTGGGTGGAACTCTTGCTAAACAGGGGTTCCACTATTCCCTGCTCCGCGCGCTATGGCGTCTAGCAAAGTATGGGTTGTCGGGTCTGCGAACCATGCTCTGCCTGCGTGAGCATGAGTTATTGGGTTTCATCATCGTCTTGGGTGCGTAGGGGGTCTAGCACGCGGGCGATCGCATCCTGAGCAAATCGTTTGATAAACTCATCGCGGCGATTGAGCTGAAACTGTTCTTGCACCACCTGCGAGATGCCGCCATCGCCCCAGGTTTGATCCCGCTGAAAGTATTCAATAAAACTTTTGCCCGCAATGCGGGTGAGGTAAGCAGCTGTTGCGCCCTGAATGGCACGGCCAATCAAAAAAGTGCCTACGTTCGTTTGTAGCGCCAACGTCAGCAATTCAATCGCACCGCGCACAATACCGAGGCTAACTAGCGTTCGAGCCAGAGAAACCGCCAGTTCTTTACCCCGCTCTAAGTTAAGGTCGCACTCATAAATTTTGCCAATTTCTACTACCATTTGGGCGTTGACTGCCGCTGCCGCCAACAGATCCACCATCGGCAGTGGGGTGATCGATACAACTCCCGCACCAATCCACTGATAGCGATCGACCACTTGCTCTGCCTGACGACGGCGCTGTTGGTCAAGCAGGTGCCGCGCTTCTTCGCCCAACCGGTGTGATTGCAGCAGCAAGTTGTCAGCAATTAGCTCCTCGCCTTCTGCCCGCAGCACATCCGCTATGCGCTGCATAAGGGGCAAGATTTCGGGATCAGGCTGGAGGCGATCGCCGCTTTCTAGCGTGACGGGTTGAGGGTTAGCTGCCACCGCCACAACATCTACAGACGCAATGAACTCACGAACGCGCTGCCGCAAATGCGCCACAATCTCTGCCACCTCATCGTCAGGATAGCGGTCGGTTTTGTTGAACACCAAAATCGACCGCTTGCCCATATCTGCGAGCGATCGCAGCGGATCAAACTCCGATCGGCGTAGGTCGCTATCCAATACAAACAGCAACAGATCGGCATCTGCCGCCAGTTGACGTGCCGCCTGCTCCCGCCCCGTGCCTGCTACCCCTGCCTCCAAGATGCCAGGAGTATCGGTCAACCAAATTTCGCGTTCTACCCTACGCAGGCGCAGCGTTACGGTTTGTGCAACAGCAGTAGTGCCCATCGCCGCACCCACCTCCCCTGTGACATAGCCCACCATGGCATTGATCAGTGAGGTCTTGCCGGCTGATCCCGTGCCGAAGACCACCACGCGAATTTCGCCTCGCGCTAAATACTCTTCAATTTGGCGCGATCGCTCTAGCAACGCCTGCCGCGAGATTTCATCTTGCACTTGGCTAGCCTGCTGCTGCACCGCCTTTAGGGTTTCTGTCGTCACGCCTGATTTCTCTTGGGGTAGCGGCGGCGGCGAAGGTCGGCGCTTGGGGCGCAAAAATAGATAGCTGTAGTAGCCAAGTGCAGCCAGCAACCCCAACACCAGCAGCAGCACAACCCCAATGACGGCGATCGCCAGCCCTGGCGAAACGGCAGACAGTCCGCTATAAATGCCGATCAAGACATTCACCAACCACAGCAGCAGGCCCAGCCCTACCAGCAGGGCAAGGATTAATTGAAGCAGCCGAGAGTGAGGCATAGCCAGATACCGAGATAGCAGGCGCAAACGCCGCTTAGGAGTACTGCTAGCGTCTCACAGGAAAGGGGCGATCGCACCATTTCCTGAGGATTTACCCGATGATCTAACAGTCCTCGACTTACAAACCTCACCCTGCTCGACGCTGTATCAGCTAATGGGAGGCAATCCTCACAATGGGCGCAGAGGAATTCGACTTCTTTCTACACAATTCTCATATGCAACTAACCAGAACAGCAGCGACTCTGAAATTAGCGCCTTATTCGCTACCCCCACAAGAGCAGCTCACTTTTTAATATCGCGTTCCCCTGCTTTGCCCATGGGCCTAACGGGCATAAAATACAGGGACAAAAATGCCCTGTCTGACCGACTAAAAGCAGTCTTACACTAGTGCACTATAACCGTTGGGGAAAATCAGGAGAGGTTTTCAACACGGCGCACCGGTCGATTCCCCGTCTCACGCGGCTTAGCCTTGTTGACCCGAATCTCGCGACCCATCCACTCAGCGCCATCAAGTTCTTCAATGGCTTTATCTTCAGCCGCTTCGTTATTCATCTCAACAAATGCGAAGCCTCTTTTCTTGCTCGTTTCGCGATCTGTTGGGAGACTAACGCGAACGACTTCACCATAGTCTGCAAAGACTTCGCGAAGATCCTCTTCGGTTGCCTGAAAAGACAGGTTGCCAATGTAGATGGTCACGACGAACTCCAAAACCTAAACAAGCGGGGGCAGTTCAACAATGCATTGCACTTAACTTGCAACATGCACACTGTGCCGCTGCTGTTTAGTAAATGATTGCGAACCTTACTTCGCTGCCATCATAGCCGATCTATTGATGATTAGCATTGCGATGTCAGCAAAACCGATACATCTTTTGTCCAATATGTCCATCTCGAACTTTTAAGCCCAATTTACAACCTTTTCCAACAGTCTACATATAGCGTGCCAACCGGCTTACGGGCGATCACCCACCCTATATGAACTTTACGGCCACACCTTTTATGCCTGGGTTAATATTAGATTAAGCCCAAAAAAAATTTACTTGCCGTTACTATCAATCAGCAAAAAATGTTATTCAGAACACATTTCTGAACGCATATGTGAACGCATCGCTTAACAACTACGTACACCCGTGTAGAAGTTCAAGATCATATATGAGTTAATGAATCAACGTATGGGATGCCATTCAAATTTCACCCTCAAAATCTTATTTTTTCCGTTATTTAGGCCTAGTTTTTAGATCCGCTCGTTATCGAATCTGAGAATCCGACCTAGAGAAGCTGCTCGAGAGAGCCAGAAAAGAAGGAAGCAGATTTGGACTCAATCATGCAGGGGATCGCAATGTGCACAATCGCGCAGAACTCGGTAAGGGTATGGCGCGCCTCCTTAACGAATGACAAGCTGGCAAGAGCTGTATGCAACCCAACGCCTACAAGACCTACCTGTCTATTCCATCAGTTCGGCAGATGCATGAACCTGTTCTGCCCGCGTCGCAGGCGGAACGGGTTAGCGATGTTTCAGCTCCGTGTCACAGGGCTGAAACATCGCTATCGAACTCACGCCGTCTGTTAAACCTGTTGGGAAATAGCGATTTCGATCACCATTTCTCTTGTACGATGTGTGGTTTAAGGATTTTCTGCCAATATCAATGGAATGATTATCGAGTAAGACTTTCAAGGTTTTTTGGGCTTATTGCCCAATAGCTCTACTAAACTAATAAATTCTGTCATAGACAGTTTCTTAAACTTTAAGTTAAAGTGGTAGTGAGTATGGATAAGCCTCCTCGCCGAACGCGAACGCGATTCACGCAACCGCGCATGTTGAGGATAGTGCAGGAGTGGGCGATCGCCCCAATTTGCCCATCACTGCTCAAAACGCCTTGATTTCTAGAGCGACTGGGCTAGCCCCAACTAGAATATAGGGGTTTATCTTTAACTTGTGACTCAATCAGCTTTTAGGTAGAGAGGATCCGCTTAAAATCATGGCTACCGATGATGTAATTCAAAGGCCAATTCGTTCATTAGAAGACGCTCTCGATCGGTGTCAACTGCTAGGGATGCGCGTTAGTAAACAGCGTCGCTTTATCTTAGAGCTGCTTTGGCAGCAGCGAGAGCACCTTTCTGCACGCGAAATTTACGACCGGCTCAACCAAAAAGGCAAAGATATTGGGCACACTTCGGTTTATCAAAACCTAGAAGCATTGTCGCAAAATGGCATCATCGAGTGCATTGATCGAGCCGATGGGCGCCTTTATGGCAACATCAGCGATCCCCATAGCCATGTCAACTGCCTCGATACAAATCAGATCATTGATGTTCATGTAGACTTACCTGCCGACCTACTGCAGCAGATTGAATCGCAAACGGGCGTCAAAATTTCTAACTACAAGATTGACTTTTTTGGCTATCGCAATCCCGAAAACCTGTCTGCCTAGTAATGGCATGCATCACGGCTCGAGCCTAGAGTCAGCTGGTTCAATTTAAGCAAGATTTGATCACAACAGTACCTTTTAAAGTCAGCAATTCTCGGTAACCTGATTCCACTCCCAACCCTGCCATGAGCGCTGCAACGCCCATCCCTTTATACGAAAGGGGCAACGCTACGCTGCTTCAATACTCGGGAAACAGGACTAAAGAGATCAACGTAAGAATTGCTAGGTCGGATTATTGAGAAGGTTGAAGTAGGAACAGCCTACTGTTCACTGCACTGATGAATCGGGCGGTGCGAGGTGAAAGGTTTGGCCAACTTCGACACTATCGACGCCATTAACGGTTCTCAAGGTGCCCACCATCGAGTCGTCGCATACGCCTGTTACGACACCTAGCATTTCCATGACAGAAAGTATGGTCAACCCATGGGCCTGCAAGGCCTCAGCTACGGCTGAAATGTGGTCTAAGTGCTCATCGGCGATCGCCACACTCACATTAATCTTCGACATACTAGCCTCCTAAATATTCCTAATTATTGGGTGTAATGGGTCATCGCAATCGGCCACTGCGGAGAATGCTGATTGCTAGCCACAGCCCCAAAAAACTAGCCACGGCAAACAGCGCATCACTTAGCCATAGCATTTGCCCTACCCCTGTGCGCGATGAAACCACAGCCGCACCAATAATCAGCGACCCCACCACGATGCTAAAAGACAGACGGTTGGCGCTGCTGTCTACTGTGCGCCGAATACCGTCTAGCTCTAGAATGCTGATGTTCCATTGCAAGGTCTCAGACGTGACCCGATCGAGCAGCAGCTCTAGCTGCCGAGGCGATTGCAGCGTGAGCGCCTTCATGTCTAGCAATGTGCGGAAAAAAGCGGGCATGGGAGCATCGCCCACTAACTGCTGCCGAAATAGGTCAGTCATTAGGGGGCGAATTTGTTCGGGAAAGTTGAACTCAGGGTCGAGGGTATGAGCCACACCTTCAAGATTGGCGATCGCCTTCGCACACAGACCCAAATTCCCCGGCACTCGAATGCGGTTTTTACGCGCCGTCTGCAGTACTTCGTAGAATAGCCGACTAAAATTTAGCTCTGACAGGGTGACGCTGTAATATTGCCGCAGTAGCCGATCATAATCATTCTCCAGCCGATTGAGATTAACCCGCTCATTAGAGGGCGACAGCTTTAGCGTGAGCTGGGCACAGCGTTGGGCGTCGCGGCTGACAATTGCCAAGATCAGCTCTAGCAATACTTCCTGCGTTAGGGGATCAAGCCGCCCCACCATGCCGCAGTCCAACAACGCTACCCGTCCATCGGCTAAATAAAACAAATTGCCGGGATGGGGGTCTGCATGAAAAAACCCATCCATACAGACCTGCTGAAAGAACGCACGCAGCAGCAAATCGGCGACGGCCTTACGCTGGGGCAGGCTAGCGTTCGATAGGTCTCGAGCAAAGGGCGCCGTGAGCAATGGCACCCCGTCCAGCCAGTCCATTACCAGCAAGTAGTCACTGGTTAGCTCCCACACGATGCCCGGAACCGTCAGCTTGCTTGGGTCTACCCACTTGCTATTGGCGAGATTAGTACGCAGCTTATCTGTGTAGCTGGCCTCTTGCGTAAAAATAAGCTCAGCTCGTAGGGCTTGAGCGAATTCGTCAGCTAGGGTAACGACGTCGTAGAGCTTGCCAAATTCGGTTTGGGCAACTAGGCTGGCGATCGCCCCAATCAACGCAATATCACGCTCCACAATGCTATCCAACCCAGGTCGCTGCACCTTGAGTGCTACTTCGCGTCCGTCTTTGAGGGTGGCACGGTGGGTTTGGGCGATAGACCCTGCGGCCACGGGCGTGTGGTTGATCGTGGCAAACACATCGTCCATAGGCATGGGCAGTTGCAGCCGCAAGATTTGCTCAATCTCTGCCCAAGGCACGGGTGGCACCTCTGCCTGCAAAGTGCTGAGGGTATCGATATAAGCCGGAGGCATGAGGTCAGGGCGAGTGCTCAAAAGCTGCCCCAGCTTGACAAATACTGGCCCTAAATCAACCAAAATGTTGCGAAGCACAGCGGGCGTGGGCAGGGCCGGTTCGTCAGCCTTACCCCCAGAGAGAACCCGCCGCATATAGTCCCAGCCGTGCCGCAGCACAACTTCAGCAATTTCTCCCTGGCGAGACCCCGTCTGAACAAAGCGAGTGAGCATGGATGAACACATACAGGATGTATTCCTAGCCTAGCGTGAGTTTGCTCAATCCGGATGTCGCGCCAGAGGCTGGCACTCGGCTAGACTAAGGCATCTGGTTATAGCGTTGATCTAGCCAGATTCGGACTTCTTGTTCTGACGCTAACGCAGTCGTCGTGTGAGTCACTGGGTCATAAACGTTCCACAGAGGATGGCCGTCAGAATCGTAAGTTTGGGTAATACGCGGATCTGTGCTGCCCGTCATCTGAGTGAGCCAGCGCTGGGCGATCGCCCCCCATCCCCCCATCGAGGCTCGCGACTGCCGCCCTGTCGCATCCTGCCGCTGTTTCCGTGTTAAACCCGCTGCTCCATCCAGACTATCTAAATTACCGGTTAGATCACTAGATGAGGGCAGACACCGCTCACCCCAAACTTTGTGGAGGCTTTCCATGGGTCGCTCCTATAGTGCGAAGAAGAATTGTGAGAAGACTTTGAATGAAGCAAACGCTGGGTTGAGCCACTAGCAAGCTGGCGTTGCCCATTCCAGAACCGCTGCCGAGAAATGCTTCTGAATCAACTGTGCTTACTCAGTAGCATTCCAAATATCAGCTTGATTTCGACGCCTGACTAAAACACGAAGCCTGTATCTTGGTAAAGCATCAGACTCCCCGCATTCCGATCTAAAAGACCTAAGCGATCGCAAGCCCGATACGCTCTAATGGATAGTGATGAATGGGCGATGCCTGATGTGTTCTCACTCTAGAAACAATGTATTCATTGATCAAAAGGCGGCATGGATGCACGTCATGAATGAAATTAATAGATTTTTCTTGGTGCGCCCGATAATCTAAGCGAGAATCAAGACACGCGTTATGGGTGGTGCTTGCTCTATGAACCGAGATAACATCAAGCTCTCACAATTACGTGCCTTGGCTGCCGTTGCTGAACAAGGGAACTTCAGCGAAGCCGGGCTGCATTTGGGGATTTCGCAATCTGCAGTAAGCCATGCGATCGCCACCCTAGAAGATGAACTCGGCGTGGTGTTGTTTGCCCGAGGGCGGTATGGAGCCACCTTGACTCCTGTCGGCGAACGGATGGTGCATCACGCTGCCAAAATGCTGCATTTAGTGGAAGTAATGGATCGCGAGGCTAACCTTGCAAAGGGACTCGATGGCGGTGAGGTGCGCGTTGGAGCCTTTCGCAGCGTCGCGACTCATGTGTTGCCGGAGGTCATTGCCACCTTCCAAGCTCGCTTTCCCGACATTCACATTTCAATCTCGGAATACCGGGGTGACGACGGCATCGAGCTGGCGCTGACGAAGGGACTCATCGACATTGGCATCATTTGCTTGCCGCCCACTAAAGACCTAGAAACGCATGAGCTGTTCCGGGATGAGTATGTGGTGCTGCTGCCGCCCGACACGCAGGCATCTGACCCCATTACCTGGGAAGAACTGCGGAAATTTCCGATGATTTTGCCACCAGATAATGACTTCTGCGCTCTGATCATCCACAACCATTTTTCGTTGCTGAAACAACCGCTTAAAGCTGCCTACAAAATCAACGAAGATTCCACGGTGATTGGCATGGTGATGCGGGGGCTGGGCGCATCGATTATGGCGCGGCTAGCAGCAGAGCCCCTGCCTGCCAAAATACAAGTGCGGCGACTGCCCGTGCCCTTAGAACGGGTGGTGCGGGTGGTGGTGATGCCCACCGCGCTGCATACCCCAGCGGTCTATGCATTTTTGGAAGCGCTGAAGGACGTGCATAATCCCCTGACGATCCCGATGAGGCGTGCTAGCTAGGCTGAGTGACGGCTCCATAAAAATAGGTGCACTCATCCAACGTGACGTGAGTTCGATAGCGGTGCCTCAGCAGTGGGGCTATAGGGCCAAAACGACGCTAAACCGTGCTGCCTGCGATGCAGGCAGCACGGTTTGGGCTTTTGCCGAACTGACGTTAGTCCAGCGTTGCACTATCCATCAAATTCCGGCTGGCTGTGCAGCAGTCTCCTCCGGTATCCCCGTAATCTGGTGGTAGATAGTGCTGTATTCTGTAGCCGATTGATCCCAGCTAAAGTCTTCTCGCATGGCGCGCTGCTGTAGCTGTTGCCAGCGATCGCTATAGTGAAAGCCCTCCCACGCCCGCACCATGCAGGTGTAAAAGTCCAACGGTTCATAGCGATCAAAGCAATAGCCAGTGCCCACCTGCTTCATGGGGTCATGATGCAGCACTGTATCCACCAAGCCGCCCGTACGTCGCACAATCGGGATGCAGCCATAGCGCATGGCAATCATCTGGCTAATGCCACAGGGCTCAAACCGGGAGGGCATCAAGAACGCATCGCAGCCGCCATAGATTCGGCGTGCCAGACTATCGCTATACATCAAGTAGACCGCAATCCGCCCCGGATGCCGCCCCGCAATTTGCCATAGTTCTGTTTCGTAGTAGCGATCGCCCGTGCCCAACACAATCAACTGGGCGTCCGTGTAGGCCATAAATCGATCGATCGTTTGGATCATCAGATCCAACCCTTTTTGTTCTACCAGCCGCGACACCATTCCCATCAAAAAAACATCTGGGTCCACCTCTAGGCCCAGTTCATCTTGAAGCGCCTGCTTATTTTTGGGGCGCTTGTCTAGCGTATCAGCAGTGAAGGGGTGCGTCAGTTGCGTATCTTGACTGGGGTCAAAGGCTTGGGTATCAATGCCGTTCACAATGCCCGCCAATCTGCCGCTGATAAAGGACAGTAGTCCCTCCATCTGCTCACCATACTCCTTCGTCTGAATCTGCTGAGCATAGGTGGGAGAGACGGTGGTCACACTATTGGCATATTGCACCGCTGCTGCCATCACGTTATGCCCCTGCATATACCACGGGCACCAGGTCATGCGCTCTAGCTGATACCGCGAGGGGCCCTGATAAGCGAGGTTGTGAATGGTGAAGACGGTGCTGATATCAGGCGATTGATTCATCCATACTGGAATCATGCCCGTGTGCCAGTCGTGGCAGTGAATGACATCTGGCTTCCAGTGGTTCCAGGCAAATTCTGCCACGCCGTTAGAAAATAGGGTAAATCGCCACGCTTCATCTTCTCCGCCATAAATGCGCTTGGGCGCAAAGGCTGGATGCCCAAACAGATACAGTGGCACTTCGGTACCCGGTAGCATCGTCTCATAAACCTGAAAGGTTTGAAACATGGCGCTGCCCGACCAAATGGGGTCGCTGGGGATCTTGAGCTTGGCGGGAAGGGTGCCGTAGTACGGCAAAAACACACGCACATCGTGACCCATCTGCCTTAGAACGCTAGGCAACGCGCCGATGACGTCTCCCATGCCTCCAACCTTGGCGATGGGAGCGGCTTCTGCCCCAACAAATAAAATACGCATGGGATGACTCTCTGCTGCAGGTTGTCTAGGCGGGGTTAACCGCTATCTCATCAAGGCTATCAAGTTTCGGGACGGTTTCTTTAACACAGCCGCAATTTATGGCGATCGCCCTAGCCCAGATCTATTACGCTGCAGCAACCTCCTGACTTTATCAGAAGCGCAATTAACAAGAGGCGTATCTTACGTATCTTTGGCATCCCTCTCTATCGCTTAGCTAAAGGCTCTGTGATAGATGTGCGAGGCGGGGTCGAGGCCGCCCGAGGATAGGCAATGCGTTGATGGTTATAGTCTTGCCAGACTTTGACAAACACTTCAGCAATAATAGGCATCTCGTGTCGGTGCAACCCAGAGTCAACCAGCTGCTGATCTTGCCAGCGGGCGCGCAAAATGCGGTTCACCATGGCCAGAGCTTCTTGAGGAGTCGCGTCTTTGAGCGATCGCAGCGCTGCCTCACAAGAGTCAGCCACCATCACAATTCCCGTTTCGCGAGATTGAGGAATGGGGCCACGGTAGCGAAAGTCCGCATCCACCACAGTCAGCGCTGGGTTCTGTTGCGCTTGTTGCTGCGCTTGGTGATGGAAGTAGGTGATGAACATGGTGCCCTGGTGCTCAGGAATAAACGCGCGAATCGCCTTGGGCAAACGGTACTTTCGCGCCATCACTAGCCCTTCCGTCACATGCTTGCGAATGATTTCAGCACTTTTCCACGGGTTATCCAGTACGTCATGTTTGTTGATGCCGCCCATCTGGTTTTCAATAAACCCTAAGGGGTCATGCATTTTGCCAATGTCGTGATAAAGCGTGCCAGCCCGCACCAGTTCGACGTTGCAGCCGAGCCTGCGGGCGGCAGCTTCGGCCAGAGTTGACACGAACAGCGTGTGCTGAAAGGTGCCGGGCGTTTCTGAGGCGAGTCGTTTTAACAGGGGACGGTTGGGGTTTGACAACTCGGCCAGACGAATGGGCGTGACCAAGTCGAAAAATTGCTCTAAATAGGGGCTAATACCCAGAGCCGTAATACTCCACACCACCCCCATCAGACCCTGCACTGCCGAAGACGAGAGAATGGCGTACAGCACCGAGGGAGTCCAGGGAGTAATAATGAGGCTGACGAGCATATAGGTAGCGGCCTGGGCAAGGCCCACCGCGCCGCCTAATAAAGCTAGCTCTTCGCGTGATCGCAGCCGTCCCGCCATCACGGCTCCGAGCAGGCTCGCAATTGAACTCGCAGCCAGCTGACGCACGCCAATATCCATGCCTATGGGCAGCGCTAAACTCAGCAGCGAGACGACGATCACCCCCAACGCTGAGCCATAAAAGCTAGACACCAGCAGACCTACCGCGGGCAGACTGGTGACGGAGATCCCCACAATCATGAGCAACGGGGTAGTGAGGGTGAGCAGCGTCACCAACACGTAGTCTCGGCAGCGCAACCCGGCATGAAACTGCCGCTCTACTAGCAAAAAAGTAACCATGCCGCCGCTCACCAGCACAGCAAAGCCCACCAGCCCGGGCCAGTTGATTTGCCGCTGACTCAGGCCAAAGTGATCGAGCAGCACAAACTCTCGTTGGGTGATGGATCGTCCGGCTTCGATAATGACTTCGCCCCGCCGCACTGAAACTTGAATAGGCTCTACCGCACGCGCGACTTGCTCAGCTTGCAGCCGAGTTTGCAGCGGGTCGGGCACGAGGTTTGGCTCTAGGGAGGCCAACAACAGTTGCCGAACGTGAGATTCGGCGCGACCAGGCACATTGCTGGCAATTTGCATGCGCACCGCATCGGATAGGAGGGTCTCGGGCAAACCAGGTGAGATGCCCTGAGCCAGCATGCGCTCTAATACACGCCGTGTATGAACCTTGACCTCGGTCCATTCGGTATCCGTCAGGTGCAGCAAATCTGCTGTAAACAGTTGGGGAGAATCTGGAGCGGCGGCTTGAGTCACTGCGGCGATCGCCCCCTGATAATTGCGCCGCATCCGCACGATTAGCTGCCACAGCGCCGTATAGTCTTCATCCGAGACGCGACTACTGCGGTAGTTTTGCAGTTCTAACACCGCCAGTTCTTTGGATGATTGCATCCGAGAACTGGTGCGGCGCTCAATAGACTCGGAGATGCGATCGCCCTCCACTTGAGCTAAGACATCCTCCCACTCTTCGACAGAGGCTTGTCGCAGGTAGCGCTGCGTGGCCGTAGACAGCACCCCGGTTGCTGTAAACGGAAACGTGCCCGCCTGAGTCCGCAGGCGATCGCCCTCATCGAGATAGCGCTGAATCGTTTGGTAAATTTTCTGGTTGACGCCCTCATCCAGCATCAGCACCTGCACTGCTCCCAAACGGGCATCGCTGCGCCGTCGCTCAGTGGTTTCAGAGTCTATAACCGAGGCCGATTGAGGGGCACGCAGTGTGCGGGGAGACACCTTACCCACCGCCAACTGCGGCTCATTGTAATGGCGATAGCCAATAGCACTGGTCAGCGTGACAGCCGCTAGCACAAACACTATCTGAGACGCCAAACGCGGCGCCTGTGCAGTTTTGCGGCGGGGCGGCAATCGGCGCCCATGATCTTTAGCCGCCGTACCACCACCCCGATTTGCGGCGGCGTTTTCAGCGCCAGGCTGGGCAGCATTTCTGACCCAAGCGGTAATCTGAGTATTAAGGTTGCTGAGTAAATGTGTCGCCTGACTGACATCTACTTGCTGAACCAACTGTCGAAAAGATTTCATCAGCGCATGAACTGCTAAACTAACGGATTCGATCCAACCTGAACTCAAGCAGCCTGCCTCCCTTATAGCGCGAGTCGCCCTTAGGAATACGGCTATTTCTCCAAATTTTGTTCAGACACTAGTCTTAAAGCCGTATATAGACGACGAATAGCCCGGTGTTCCTATTGCTTAAGTGTGTCTAAATCCCTGCGGCGTCTAGGATTTATCATTAAAAACCTGCTGAATTGTTGGGTGAGACAACTATATCGCTCCGTCGCGGTAGCTTTGGAAGAGTTAGGCGTTTTGCGAGTTGGGAGTGGTATGGGTAAGGGCAGGTTGTCAGACGTTAGGGCGATCGCTCCTACAGTCCGTTTACGATATCAGTTCGGCACTACTACTCTAGCGGCTAATAGTATACGCTGCCTATACTGCTATGGAGTTAGCTATAGGCACAGCCTCACAAAATCATTGGATATGACAGCGGCTGCGTGAGTTAAATCAGGCATTTCCTAGAGTCTTTGCGGCGTGAAGGTTATAGGAAAATATAGACAGCCATCAGCACTTCAAACGCTGAAATTATTCACTTGGCTCAGCTTAAATTATTCACTCGGCTCACAAAATGTTCTTCACTGTCGCCGCTACCCCGTCAGGACAGCGCAACAATACGAAACATTTACCCTGGCTCAGGCCAAATCGCCTGGGTTCCTTATTAAATCGTTATCAACGGGGGTTCGGCACATGCCCACAGCTGTGCTGCCTGTATCGCGGGCAGCACAGCTTAGCATTATTTCAGCTCCGCAGTTCAGAGCTGAAATAACGCCTCGACCTCACAGTTTGTTATTGCAAAGATTTTTTTAGAATAGCTTGGTTCTGCAGCGGAAAATGCCATCTCAGCTATCTCAATCTCAGCTATCTCAATAATCGTAAGGATTAGCGGGTTCGTCGATAGCAATTAGCGCGTCTGCATCAACGACCAACTGCCGCAGCCCATTGAGTTCCTCAGTCACCATTTGCCCTTCCACCCGCAGCCAGGCATCAGGAGGGTAGGCAGCACGGCTCTCGGTAATTTTGATCGGAAGCCCGACTGGATACGCATCCGCAGCACAGCAGGTGATCACAAATCGCGCCAGCATTATATAGTCTTGCGCCAGCTCAGGAGGATGAATCACAAAGCCCTCAATGCGAGCTGGTAAGCCTTCGTAGGCATTCGGTTCAGGATAAACGTTTAGAGTCCGCACCCAATCTACAAGACTACGATTCTCGGGGCGGGTGCCACCCCGAAACGACTGAGGTTGCGATCGCGTCATAGTCAGGGTTTCAGTCACGCCCCGCTCTAGCGCCACTTGGCTAGCAAAGGCCTGAGGCGAATAGAACAGCCCAAAAATGCCTACCGCTAAGAGCAACGTGCTGCTCCATCCCTGAGGCAGCAGCGAAAAGTGTTGAGCTGCAGAACGACTGTCGGCAGTTTGTCTCCGCCCCTCGCGTCCTAACAACTGCAGCACCTTTGCCCCCGCCAACCCCACCAGCATGATGCCCGCCATCACCGCCAGCCATACATAGTCTGGGTGCAGCAGCACATTCACCCGGCCCGTAATCCAAAAGCGCAACAGCACAATCCCCCACACCAGAAAGGCCAGCACATCTAGCCAAATTAGCCAGTAGGTTAAAGCCGAACGCTGGGAGGATTGTGGCTTTAATGGTTGCTTTGTGGGTTGCTTTGATGATCGACGTCGACGTTGACGAACCATAGGTCGGAACTGCCTAGAATGCTTGAGGATCAATAATCAGCCAAGATACAGATTCACTAAAAACGCTCCTATGAAGGTAAGCTGGCCGGCCAAGAAAAAGAGGTAGATAATTGCCCGAGTACGGAACACCGACGTTAGCAGCGCGATGTTCTTTAGGTCAATCATGGGGCCGAAGACCAAGAACGCTAGAAGGGAACCGGTTGTAAAGGTAGACGCAAAGGAAAGGGCAAAAAATGAGTCCACTGTGGAGCAGATGGACACAATCCAGGCGAGAGCCATCATCACTAAAATGGAGGTGATTGGACTTTGGCCTAGACCCAGCACCACATCGCGGGGAATCGCGACCTGCACCAGAGCGGCGATCGCCGTCCCAATCACCAACACCCCACCCAGCTCTCGCAGCTCCAAAATCACATTTTCTACCAGCAGTTGAAACCGCTCGCTAACCCCTTTAGACAGGACGGTTGGCGTCGCGCCGACTGCAGCCGCCTGCCACAGACTGCTATCTAATCGCTGAGGCTGCCCCGGCTGACCCAGCATGAACGTGCCCGATTGCAGAAGGCTGGAGGTTTCCGTAGAGCTAGCGCTGGTGTCGGCAGGGATTGGCATAGCGCGCGCTACGGAGGCGTTGAGCAGCGGCCGCATGTCTTGCTGACGGCTAAACACCCAGCCAATAATCGTAGCGATCGCCAGCGAGAAGCCCACCCGCAAAAACACCATTTCAGGCTGATCGCGAAAGGCCGTCCAAGTGGCCCAAAACACAATGGGGTTGACCGTAGGAGCCGCCAGCAAAAAGCCAATGGCTGTGGAAGTCGGCGCGCCTTGCACTAGCAACCGCCGCGCCACAGGCACATTGCCACACTCGCAAACTGGAAATATAAACCCAATCAAGCTCCCGGCAAAAGCACCGAGGATTGGGTTGCGGGGAATCGCGCGAATCAGCTGACGCTCATCTACAAAAAACAGCAGCACGCTCGAAAAAATCACCCCTAGTAGCAAAAACGGGAAGGCTTCTACGAGCAAGCTGAAAAATAGTGTTAAGCCACTATGCCATCGATCCATAACTTAAATTACGCTCTATTATGCTCCGCCCTGTCGATATCACCGCAGGCCAGTGCTAAGGAAACGATATCGCGTCGCATTAGCTTGCCTGAGTGATCCCAGCAGTGTTGACTAATTCAGATTTTAGGCACTTGCCCATTCTACAGGACGATACTTTGTCTGGGTGAGGTGGGGCGATCGCCCCATGCCGCACATCGAATACACTGAGTCATGCCACAACCTGCTGTATCAAACTCTACTGTTCAGGTTGATTAGATCGATTACTTTCAGGGGAATTGGCATGGGAGAAAAGGATTAACGGCATGCGCCTTGAGCAACTGCAAGCATTTTTAGCGGTGGCTGAAACGGGTAGTTTTCAGCAGGCGGCTCGCCGTTGCCAGGTGACCCAGTCTACCGTAAGTCGACAGGTGCAGGCATTAGAGACCGAGTTAGGAATTCCATTGTTCCATCGCTCAACCCAAGCCACGCTGACGGTAGGGGGCGATCGCCTGTTGCCGAGAGCACGCAAAATCTGCCAGGAGTGGCAGACTGCAGAAACCGAAATTTCTGACTTGCGAATGGGCAAGCAGCCAGAACTTTGTGTCGCTGCGATCCATTCCATCTGCGCCTACCATCTGCCGCCCGTGCTGCACCAGTTCTGTCAAGCCTATCCCGATGTTCAACTACGGGTAACGGCACTGGGGAGCGATCGCGCCCTCAAAGTATTAAAAGATGGGTTAGTGGATCTCGCGATCGTCATGCATAACCGATTTATGGTCACCAGTCCTGAAATGGTGGTAGAACCGCTATACAATGAGCCGATCCAATTACTCATGGCGGCAACCCATCCTCTGGCCAGCCATGTTGCCATACCCTGGGATGAGCTGGCACGCTATCCCCAAGTTGTATTTAAAGATGGCTATGGAATGCAGCGGATTGTACAAGAGCAGTTTGCTCGACGGGGCACGCCTCTGACAGCCGCGCTAGAGTTAAACACACCCGATGCATTTCGCGGCGTAGTGCGCCACAGTGAGATGCTAGCGCTCTTGCCCAATTCGTCCCTTGTAGAAGCGGCCCATGATCCAACGCTCGCCATTCGCCCCATTGCCACATCTGCAACTCAAGCTGTAACCGACCCGCCCCTCTCTCGCCAAGTGGTGATGGTCACGACGAGCGATCGCCTCCAAATCCCGCCCATTCGCTATTTTTATGATTTGATCCTGGCGCATCTGCCTCACTGTATAGACGATATCTCCCAATTGCCCACCCAATCCTCCTCTGTAGCTGGTTCATGAGTAACGCCTTCCGAGAGCTGTTGCGCAAGGTGGGTAGCGGCACCCATACTAGCCAATCTTTGACCCGCGACGAGGCTGCAGCGGCCACGCGGATGATGCTTCTGCAAGAAGCATCACCTGCCCAAATTGGCGCCTTCATGATTGCCCACCGCATCCGCCGACCTACCGGGGTAGAACTGGCGGGCATGCTCGATGCATACCAAGAGTTAGGCCCATCTCTCCAAATCGTTCAGTCGGTATACCCGATTACGGTGTTTGGACACCCCTACGACGGGCGCGATCGTACCATGCCTCTAGGCGTGCTGACAGCATTGATTTTGGCCTCATTGCAGTGCCCGGTGGTGATGCACGGGGGCGATCGCATGCCCACCAAAGAAGGTCTGCCGCTCGTGGCGGTGTGGCAGAGCCTGGGCGTGCAATGGGCAGGGCTAGACTGGGCCAACATTCAGCATGTTTTTGAGACATGTCATATAGGATTTTGTTACCTGCCGCAGCACTTTCCCTTGGCACAAGGCTTAGTTCCCTATCGAGAGCAAATCGGTAAGCGCCCGCCCTTTGCCACGCTAGAACTGTTTTGGTCTCCCTATAGGGGTGCAGCCCAAGTAGTCGTGGGATACGTGCATCCGCCGACCGAAGGCATGGTGCGGACAGCCTTTACGCTTCACCACCAACAGCGATTCATCACCGTGAAAGGGGTGGAGGGAAGTTGCGATCTGCCTCGAGAGCGCACGGCTATTATTGGCGTTTGTCAGGATGATCAACTTGAGCGGTTGCACCTGCATCCGGCTGAGTTTGGCATGGCGGGCAAGAATGTGGCCATGCCGCCTCTCGAAGCGCTAGAGCCCATTATGCGCTCAGTGCTCCACAACGAGCCCTCGGAGCTACGACAGTCGGTGATCTGGAATGCAGGCTTTTATCTATGGCGCTGTGGAGTTGCTGACTCATTGGCAGAGGCGATCGCCCTTGCCGCCCACCAGTTAGAACACGGTTTAGCACTCCAAGCGCTCTACACGCTTCAGGCCCAAGTTGAGACAGCGAGCCTGATTCGACGATAGCGCAGGGTGATCTGTGCTGCCATAGACTTAATAATCGGGAAATCAGCGACTATCGCAGTAACGACGCAAACTGCCGCAGATTCCACTGCATGGGCGGGGCTAGCACCCCTTTCACGGGACGCGCTGCCTGAACTACGAGAGGATAGACACGCCAATGGTAGTCATAGGCATAACTCCAGCTTTGTTCGTACATTCCCACATCGACAAAATAGTTGCCGGGTGCCAGGTCTAATCGTTCGATATTTAGCACCAGCTTGCCCGTATCCTGAATTATGCCGGTGGGGCCATTTAGATCCAGCGTGTTGGTGTCTAAGCAAAGCTCTCCAGTTTCGTTGCTGATGCTAACGCTAAAAATAGGCGACGGAATCGACTGCTCGGTATGGTACTCAATTTCTACAGCTAGAGCATCGCCGCTGGTGATCGTGGCATGAGGGTTCAGCCGCACGGATGTAATTTCTGCTTCTAGAGACCCAAAGCGATTTTGGTTGACCTGTAACTCTAGCCCCGAGGCCGCTAGCTGGGGCGGACGGTTGGGCGTCAACTGCTGAGTGTGCGATCGCATCTCGCTCACATATTGCCCCGCAATTACTTCCGGTTCTCCGTAGGCATTGACCTGCCCCTGCTTGAGCCACAGCGCGCGATCGCACAATCGCTGCACCTGACCCGCATCGTGAGAGATCAGCACAATCGCGCATCCCTGAGACTTAAGCTGCGCGATCCGATCCAGGCACTTGGTTTGAAATGCAATGTCACCCACCGATAAGAACTCATCCACCAACAGCACATCCGGCTCCGTATGAACTGCCACAGCAAACGCCAGCCGCATCTGCATCCCCGTGCTATAGGTGCGAACAGGGTTATCGATAAAGTCTTCTAGCTCAGCAAAAGCCACAATTTGGTCTAGTCGCCGCTTAGCGTCTCGTTCTGTCAACCCAGCCACAATGGTCGTAACCAGGGCATTTTCGCGACCCGTTAAATCGCCATGAAACCCTGCTCCTAAATCCAACAGCGCCCCAAGCCGTCCATGCACCCGCACTTTGCCTTCATTGGGGCTCCCCACACCGCCCACAAGCTGCAACAGCGTAGATTTGCCCGCCCCGTTGTGGCCCACAATCCCTAGCATTTCACCGGGTGCAACTGAAAAGCTAACATGGCGCAAGGCCCAAAAGTTGTCAACCGGGTGCACATTGCGCAAACCAGAGATCATCGCCTCCATGAAGGTGACTGGCTTGTGCGTGTGGTAACGATTAAATCGTTTTCCTAAATTCTGCACAATGATGGCGTCGCGCATGTACCCAACTCCTTGAAAAATAGTCGTCTGGTCGTCAGCCTAGTGGTTACCGACGCAGCAGTTTTAGATAAATCTGGTGTAACTGGTGGGCCACCAACGGATATTGATGCTTTAGCGCGCGTTCACGGCTAGCTGCTGCTTTTTGGGTGCGGCTGGCTCCATCCGACAAAATTTTCAAAATCGCGGCTGCAAACGCTGAGGCATCCTGAGGGGGGCAGAGCTCTCCTATTGTTTCGTCCACATATTCCCGAATGCCGCCAATGTCTGTGGCTACTACAGGCAGTCCACAGGCTAGGGCTTCTAGCACTGCATTATTGGCTGTCGCTTCCTTAAAGGGGAAAATGGCAACCTGAGCCTGTTGGTAACGTTGCTGCAACTCGTCGTCACTAATGCCTTCTAGCATGTGCAGTCGCTCGTCGTCTAAACCTGCGAACTGGTTTTTTTCATCTACGCGGGTGCCGATTGCCACAACCTGAATCTGAGGATTCGTGTCCCACATCTGGAGGAGCGCCTGTCCTAAGGTCTCGAAGTCACGCAGGTGAGCGCCAACCGTAACGCAAACCGGGTCGGGATTCGCGGCGGCATCGGGGTAGAAGTAATTAGTATCGATGCCGTGAGGCACGACAAAGATTTGGTCAGTGGGCACCCACTGTTTAAAAAAGTGTTGCTGGGCATGGCTAACTAGCACAATGCCATCGATTCTTTGGGCGATCGCCTCAATCCCCAACGCCGCCAAACATTCTTCGGGTTCATGAAATGAGGCTACGACTCGGTGTCCCATCAGGCGATAGAGCCAGCGTAGTTGCGCCAGCAGCCATAGGTCGGAGTCGCCGTATAAGAAGTGATACACACAGTTGCGCCGCAGGGCCATGTGGAACAAGGTGGCGATCTCAGTAATGCATGCCCCTAATGAGTAGAAGGGATGCCGAGTAAAGGCAGCAATTTTCTTATTCAACTCCCAGCCCCAAGCTTCTGAAATCCAGCGGAACTTAACGGGAGAGGCCAGCAGCGTTCCCACGTAGCGGCTAAACCCTTCATAGCCTGAGTGCTTAGCATGGTGAGCATAGCGTTGCCCAATGAAGAAGACGCGGTGTTCCAATGCTTTGTTTGTGTCAGTGGGCAACAGTTTGATAGTAGTGTCGAGCGTGCTGGCCGTTGTAGCTGTATTCATGGTTCAGTTCATTAATGGGTGTATCAAGAGAGCGTTATGAGGTCTGTAGAGGACTGAGTGTCTCAAGTAGGGGTTTATAGGTTACTGGGGTCGCACGCCAAGTCGTTGGCGCTACAGTTCTTCAACAAATCGGTTGCTTTGATTCT
>JBGTOF010000395.1:0-4900 GCA_041742695.1 Elainellales cyanobacterium
ATCACCGTCACTCAGCCATTTCACTGCCCGACTAATGCGGATGTTGTAGTCTGACTCACCCACATTAGGACGCAGCTTTACCTCTTTCATAGAGGGCTTGCTGGTGTTTTGACGCTGGCGCTTTTTCTGCTGGTATTGGTACTTACCAAAATCTAAGATTTTGGCGACCGGGGCATCTTTGCTCTCTGAGACCACGACCAAATCTAATCCGGCATCGGTAGCACGCTGCAAAGCATCACGGGTATCAATCAGCCCAATGTTGTTGCCTTCGTGGTCGATCAGCAACACTTGTGGGGAGCGAATTTGACGATTAACCAGTTGTTTCTGTGCTGTAGCGATAAGACAGTCTCCATATAAACTCGACAGTTTACTCAAGATTAGCGTAGTCTTCTAAAATTTTGCATCTTGCCAAGGAAAGATCACGATTCGAAAAATTCCTTAAGAAAAGCTGAAGAGCCCAAACAAAGGGGCGATCGCCCGTTTCACCACACTCTACTCCACCCCTTGGCTGTTGTGATTCGTTATGGAACAGGCCCCAATTTAGATACACCCCGCAATACTTTTGAGCGGCCTTTTCAATAGCCTCTCGAAAGGGGTCTCTAGCAGCTGCATTCAATCAACTGAGGCGTTAGAACCCCAGGCTTAACTGCCAACTGAGTAACCGACCCACATGAGTCGGTGCATAGTCAATCAGCCGCAGTTGCCACGTGCCCCGGGGCGACTGGTTAAGCAACTGGCGCAGCATGGAACTAGTTTGCAGGGTAAAGGTGGTTTGCAGGCGAGTGGCGCGCCCCAAGGTGCGGCTCTGCAACAATACTGCCCCCGCCGACAGCGGCAGCAGCAAAATCTCTAGATCGCCCAAGTACTCATGCTCCACATCCAGCGTTAGGCGCAGATCGCGCAGGGGCGCCGTTTCTTGCACCTGAATCAGGCTGGTGGCTCCGCCCAGGTTAAAGTCAGGAATCGTCACGGGATTCGTGTTTTGCAGCGTTACCCAGCGGCTAGGAGTGGGCGCCGCTGGCAGGCGACGGCGGGCCTCTTGCACAGCCTTAACCGCATTGACTTTCCCATAGCCAAACCAGCGAGAGTGGCCGCTGGCGCTGTAGGTGCCATAGCGAAACCCCAGTTGGGGATCGGCCTCAGCATCCACAATCTTGTCAGCGGTGTCTTGCAGAATCAGCTTCACGTCGCGGGCGGTCAGAAATGGGTTAACTGAGAGCATGAGCCCCGCAACCCCTGCCACCACTGGGCAGGCGCTTGACGTGCCGCCAAAGTTGTCAGTGTAGCTGCCTCTGGGATTGTAGCCTTCGGGCTCTAGGCGATCGCTCGTCACTACGCCCTGCCCTGATAAGGTTCCTTGAATTTGGGGTGCGGTGAACACATAGCCGGTTTGGGGCAGCCACACCCCCGGCTGAGCGTTATTGCTGGGGGCGCAGACCGAAATAGCGTCACCCCAATTGCTATAGGCCGATTTTTTACCCAGACTGGTGCTAGCCGACACGGCAATGACATCGGGATGCACCGCATAACCGTTGAGCCAGTTCGTGTTGCCGCTCAGCACGTTGCGATCCCAGCCGCGCTCATTAATGGTGCCGCTAATGGGTCGGTTGGCGTTGCCTGCGGCAAACAGCACCACACAGCCGCGTCCGTTACGCCCCTGGGTGGCCGCGCGGGTGATTACCGCCCGCTGCCGCAGAGACAGCGAGAAGTAGTTGGCACTGGCCCCCCAGCTGCAAGAGATCACCGATGCGCCTTTGTCGATCGCCCAGCTAAACAAATCTTCAATTGCTTGGTCATCGAGAAAGCCAGTGGTTCGTAGCGGCATCAAGCTGCAGCCCGGCGCAACGCCCACAATGCCGACATTATTTTCTTCGGCGATCGCTACCCCAGCGCAGGCTGTGCCGTGGTTTTCGTGAGCTTGCTCGGGCAGAGGCAAGTCATCTTTGCCCTTTAGATCGCGGGGAGCCACCACCTTGCCCGTGCCCTGCAGATCGGGATGGTTGAGATCAAACCCATCGTCAGTGATGGCAACCACCACCGAGCGCACTCCCCGCGTGATATCCCAGGCGGGCTCGACCGAAATATGCGCCTCGGGCACGATCTGAACACCGCCCGTGCTGTTGAGATACCACTGCCGCCTATATTCAGGGTCACGAGGCTGATAGAGCACCTGCGACTCAATCGCCACATTAGGCTCTGCCACCAGCACTTCTGGCATTCGCATCAGCTGGTTCGCCAGCTTGATAGGATTGTCGGTGGCCTGCGTCGTCACCTGAAACACAAAGGTTTGGGGAATTCCCGCGACGGGCTTGATCCCCTGCAACCCTAAGGAAGTGGCGATCGCCCGAACCGTCTCCATATTCAAATCATTCGCAAACTGCACCGTCAACTCATCGGTCAGGTACACCAGGGTTTGAGGGCTGTTGGCCAGAGAATAGACATGGCTGGCGAACACCACCTGACTCGAGTCGCGAGCAGCGGCGATCGCCCCTTCTAGCTGCTCCGGCTCTACCTGAATCTGCATCAGCCGTACTGTAGGGATGAACTGGGTCGCCACGGCCCCCACATCCGCCGCCAGCAATTCCGCCGTGGTCACATCCACCAACCGCACCGTAAAGCGATCGCCCACGCGGGTGAGCGCCAGTTCTTCTCCGCCCCGTTGCAGCATCACGCTTTCTTGGGCCGGGAGCACTCCCCCCTGCAGGGAGGATTGATTCGGGTCAAAAGCAGTCATAAACGGTTGCCACGCTCACTCAATTCTCGTTCATGGTAATCGCAGTTTTAATAAAGTGAACCAGGAGTCTTGACCCTTTGGGTTAGAAAAGTTTGGGAGGCTGTTTTTTTGGCAGGTAAAGCAGTCCGGGACGACTCTGCATCCTCATAAAACCTCATTCAGTGCGGCAAATGCTTAAAACCCTGCGCCTGCGTCGCCCTCAGTACGACTTGGGGATATTTCAGCTCCGCGTGTCCTGCATAGTTTCGAGTTATTCCGCTTTAAACGCGCTTGGGGTGCTGAATCCACAAGCGTTTCCTGCCCTCCTTAAAACGGAACTTTTTGCCAATGCCAGCGTCTTCTGATAGTCAGATAGTCAAACCCGAATGCAGCCTTTAGCGTTAACGCAGGTTGCACGCTTGATCTGTTTTTAGATCTCGACAATCCCGACACTGGGGATCGCAGTCTGGCCGTGACCACCCAACCATCGCTGGGCGAAGCCCTAGAGGATAGACCCACTATGAGGGTTGCCAATGGCTTGGGTTTTTTGTCCCCTGCATTGTTCAAAACATTAGGTGATAAAATCGGAGGCTGTAAATTAATCCCAACCGGGTGCATGGGTGGCAGCCCCCCAGTTAGACTCTCAATCCCGCACTACCACTCAGTCTCAAGTGTTTCAGGCCGATTGTTTCAGGCTAATTATTTCTAGCGCTGGCTTCGTTCAGTGTTCCCGCTCATTATTAACTGTCATTAACCCGTATCCCTTCATGCTGACCTCATCCTCATTTGTCCGTCTATCCACCATTGCTGGGTTCTTGGCGTCGCTGCCCGCTGCGATGTTGCTGATGGGTGGCAGTGCGATCGCCCAAGTCCCTAACCTACCCAGCGACATCCCTGAGTTGCCTGGTGAGTCCGTAGACCCGCTAGAGGAACCCAACAACGACGAACTGCGCCCCCTCAATCAGAACAATACCCTGCTCAGCATTGAAGCCGGTCGCCGCCTGATTGCGGACGCAGGCACCGCTAGCTCTCAACAAAACTACGCCGAAGCTACAACGATGCTTCAGCAGGCGCATCAGCTGTTTAACCAGCTCACCAATTTCTATCAAGATCTCTTCAATAGTTTCACGGCTATTGATAACCGCATTGCTGATAGCCTGCGCCGCCAAGCGTTTGAAACCGCCCAACTGCGCGACGAAGCTACCTATCAACTGGCACTGGTTCATCGGGCCCAAAACCAGCCCGAGCTTGCCGTGCCGCTTCTGATTCAAATCATCCGCAGCCAAAACCCCACCCGAGATTTAGGACAGCAGGCCTATCGCCAACTGTTTGAATTGGGCTTTGTGGAATCCCCCTACCCTCGCACCCAGTCCGACCCATCCACATCCAGCATCCCTGCACCAAACTTCAGCAACTAAATTGCAATACAGCGCAACTCATAATCCTGTAGGAGGCGTTTGGGCAGGGTTTGTTTGCTCAAACGCCTTTAATTGTTAGGTCTCTGCACGGAGTGCCTCAGACCTGTGGTAAAAGGAAGTCAGCAGAATGCGTTAGGCCGTGGAGGATGGATGATTAGTCCCAGCCAGGTAGAGACCATGATTCAGGCGGCATTGCCCGATGCCGCAGTGCAGGTACAAGATTTAACGGGAGGAGGTGACCACTATCAGGTTGTCATTGTTTCTTCAGCGTTTGAAGGGAAGAGCCTGATTCAGCAGCATCAGTTGGTTTATCGCTCAGTGCAGCAGGCCATGTCAACAGAGGCCATCCATGCACTATCGCTCAAAACCTATACCCCTCAAGCATGGCAAGAGTCGGGTCAGGTAGTTTCTTAGGCTGAGTGCTGACAAAGGGTCGAGAGGATCTAGAGCGCTCTGCAACATAGGACGCTCTGCAAAATTGGATAGAATCAAGGCAACGTGATCATTCTCAGGTAAAGCTATGACGCCAGAGCTAAAGCAGCGAATCGATGACATTGTGAACAGCGACAAGATCGTGGTGTTCATGAAGGGAACTAAGCTGATGCCCATGTGCGGGTTTTCCAACAATGTGGTGCAAATTCTAAATATGCTCAGCGTGCCATTCCACACGGTGGATGTATTAGACGATGAAGCCATTCGTCAGGGCATTAAGGAATACTCGAGCTGGCCTACTATTCCTCAGGTGTATATCAATGGGGAGTTTGTAGGG
>JBGTOF010000406.1:0-6809 GCA_041742695.1 Elainellales cyanobacterium
CGCAGCAGCGGCCCATGGCCGGTGGCCACCAGATCAATCGGCGGCAGATTCGACAGTCGCTTGAGCGCGGACAATACCGAGCGGGCGTTAGGCCCCATCAGGCAGTCGTAATAGATGCGATAGTCTGCTTCAATAACGGGCAGATCCAGGTCGTAGCTGTGGTTATCGCAAAAGTGCATCCCAAACGCATCGCAGGTATAGAGCACCTGGGTGCCATGGTCATAGGTAAAGATGGTGTCGGGCCAGTGTAGGTTGGGCGCAGAGATGAACTCTAGCTCGTGCCCATTGCCCAAATCGAGGCGATCGCCCTGCTTCACCACTCTCCGCGAATAGGGGCGATGCACCAGTTCATCTAAAAATTGCAGCGCAATCTTGGCACCCACAACCGTGATATTGGGATTTAGTTCCAGCACATCCTTCACTAACCCGCTGTGGTCAGGCTCCGTATGGCTGATCACTAGATAATCAATCGCTTGGGGATCGATCAACCCAGTGAGGCAATCCAGGTAAAGATGGCGAAACTTTTCGTGAGAGGTGTCGACCAGCGCCACCTTGTCGCCGCGAATTAAAAATGAGTTATAGGTCGTGCCGTTTTTGAGCGGAAACTCAATGTCAAAGCGATCCCGATCCCAATCGAGCGACCGGATGGCGGTGGTCTCTGTTGCAACCTCTAGTGTTTGTAGCGTGAGTCGAGATTGTCTGCGTTCTGCTGCTACGACCATTGCCGCACCTCCGTGTCATTCGTACAGGGCTTGACTGTGAACGGGATGATGTTCACACCTCCCCTATTATCGCCTGAGCTATGGGGAGTTTGTAAAGTTTCAATAAGCAATTCTGCCGATTGACTTAGCTTATCAGTCATGATCTAGTCTCGGCAGAGGGGTTAAAGCTTGCCGCTAGGGCGCCATAGCTAGCGTGGTGGGTAGGGGTGATCCCCCCCATCTTGTGCCAATCGGCAAAATAAGTGATACCCCTGGCAAAAGATCTTCTAAAATGTCAAGCCATTACGGTTTCGCGTTGTGCTGCTGGTCTTGGCAGCAACTCCCTCAGCAATTACCCGGCAACTACTATGGCTAGACTTCTCAACTCACTCGACTTGCGGTGGGCGATCGCCACGGGTGCGATCGCCGCCACGACCTTCATCAGTTTTTCTGCGCCTGGGCTTGCTTCCAGCCACCCCGATACGCCGCTGCTGCTCAGCCAGCGCATTGACGCTCCCACCCTGCAGCTCGAAGATAGCGGCGATGCCGTCACCGACGTGCAAACGCGCTTGGCAGCATTAGGCTATTTCGACGGCCCGGTGACGGGCTATTTTGGCACGGTGACCGAAGACGCGGTGGTGCGCTTTCAGCAAGATCAAGGCCTGTTAGCCGATGGCATTGTGGGCGGTCAAACCTGGGTTGCGCTGCAGCCGTCTGGCGCTGACGATACGGTATCGCCTGAACAGCGAGGCTATTGGCAACAGGGTGACGTGGGGGATGCCGTCGCGACGCTGCAAACCCAACTTAATGCCTTGGGCTATGACGTTGGCGCGCCAGACGGCGTATTCGGCTCGCAAACCGAAGCGGCGGTGATTGCGTTTCAGGCAGCGCAAGGGCTTGCCCCCGATGGACTCGCGGGAGCATCCACCCTGGCGGCACTCAGCAATCCCAGAACGGCTGCGCCCTCCAGCTCGGCTCAGGCCGCCACTTTGCAAGCGGCCCCGTTTGCAACGGCTCCCGTAGAGACGGGCTTCCCCGCGCCCTCCGTCTCCGTGCCGCCGCCGGTCTCCCCGTCGATCGGGGCTCAGGGATTGCCCACCCTAGAGTCCTATCCCACGGCACAGTCCGGCTCGCCTTTTCCCGCAACGGAGCAAGGCGACGTCTTGCAATTGCAACAGCAGCTTCGCAGCATGGGGTTTTATACTGGCCCGCTAGATGGGGTGATGTCGCCCCTAGTGCAGCAGGCTATTGAGGCCGCGCAGCGCGCCTATGGGGTGTCGCCGAGTGATTTGCGCTAGGGCGATCGCCCGGCAAAACTATCCTGATTATTAGGTGCGATCGCTGAATGATCGAAAACGGTCATGCAGCGCGCTAGTGTCTGATAGGAATCTGACAGAAATCCGATAGGGATCAACCCGTATCGACAGCAAGATTTAACCGCTTGAACCCGGATGCTGAAGCACCCTGGCTAACTCAAGCCACACTGTCTGTCATACAGATCTAACGAGTCTATGGAGATACCGAGTCAGGGGCTAGAGCGTTCGGCTTTGCCATCTCAACGAGAATGCTCGACCGCTATTCCTGAACTCGTCACTTCCGTAACCTCCTATGAAACCGTATCACCAAGTTCCAATTCTTGAGTGCAATGAGCCGCTGTGCCCAATCCCCCTTGAGCAATTCGCGGTGCCGCTTGCCCATCCCTATGCCAGCCTTGGGGCACCCTATGGCGATGCCTCGCCCTACCTACTGCGAAAAGATGTCGTGCAGCGACTGCGGCTCGCCCAAAACCGCCTGCAGGCCCGTCAACCCGGGTGGAAGATCCAGATTTTTGACGGCTATCGTCCCGTTGCGGTGCAGCATTTCATGGTGAATCACACCCTGCGGGAGCTGGCACTGGCTAGAGGGCTCGATGTGCACCGGCTGGATCAGCATCAACATCAAACGCTGCTGAAGGAGGTGTATCAATTTTGGGCTGTGCCCAATCCCGATCCCACGACCCCGCCTCCCCACAGCACGGGAGCTGCCGTAGATGTCACCTTGGTAGACGCCAGCGGACAGCCCGTGGCGATGGGCGGTGATATTGACGAACTCTCAGAGCGATCGCACCCCAACTATTATGGCGATCGCATCAACCCCAAAAGCCCCCGCTATTGCCACACCGCCGCCACCTATCACCGCCACCGCACCTTGCTGCACTGGGCCATGGCCACCGCCGACTTCTGCCGCCACCCCCACGAGTGGTGGCATTTTTCTTATGGTGACCAAATGTGGGCCTGGCTCAAAACCAAAGACACCATGGACACAATGGTAGTGGCTCGATATGGTGCAGTGCAGGATCAACCCTGAACTGACGCACGTCGGGTAGCGTCCTAGGAACTTCTAGGAATTTTGGCCGATTTGTAGGAGGTTCAGCCACCTACAAATAGGCCAACTGTGTGAATCCCACCAATTTGAACCTAAGTTCGGATTGTTTCTATCTCCCCTCCGCGTCAAGCAGAGCGATCCTGCCACCGCCCAGTTTGACGCCATAGCACTCAAACCCCTTGCGGAGGGGTTCTAGGGGACGTGCTTCGTCCCCTAGCGGGGGTTTGGGGGAACGTTCCCCCAAAGGCTCGGTTTTAAAGTAGAGTCAATCTTGCCCTTTCCCAGACGTGATCGAACTCGCCTTACTTGAAATAAATCAACAAGTTGAGGCCAGGGATAGTGCGCGACAGCGTCCACAACAGCAGGCCGACATAGAACAGCCCCAGCACCCACTGATACCAAACGATTAGAGTGATCAGAGCAGGCACGGCTTGATCGCGCAGGCGCAAATCATTAAACCCAAACCGCAGGATGTTGTTGAGGCTCACGTCGATATAGTTAAGCCAATTCCAGCGGCGATCCCACAAAAGCGGGCTGTAGCGCTCGCGAAACAGAGGATACCGCGGAATGTTGGGCAGTTTGTTAATCAAAATCCGCAGTTGACGGGTGCTGCCATCCTCCACAAAATAGCTGATCTCCATCAAGTCGTGGTAGCGCCCCTGCCGATAGAGCCACAGCGTACACCCCAGCGGCAGCGGCACGGCGACGAGAACCAGACACAGCAGGGTAAAGCCGGGGTAGTCACTGGCGCGCAGAATGATCGATAGGCCCACGCCTGCAAAAGCCACCGCTGCGCTACTCATCCACAGCGCTTCTTCAAAGGTGGGCAGAATGGGTTCTGGATGGCGGCGGCGGTAGCGATCGAGCAGCCAAAACAGGATGGAGTAGAAGGCGATCGCCACCAATCCCACCCCAAAAATGAGGCCAGTGCTGGTGCCTGAGCGGGTGAGCAGCAGCAGCAGGGCGGTTTGCAACCAGACGGCGGCGGTGCCAACGCGATCAAACGGATGGCGGGAGGCAATGGCAATGGTGCGATCGCGCACCTCAATATAGGTCGCTAAATCAAAGGCGTCGATTTTGAGCAGATCTCCTGGATTGCGCAACGGCTGTTCAACGCGGGCCGCAACCAGCGCATCGATCTGCGGGGACGACAGCCCCAACCGCTGAAGCTGCGCCGGACTGGCCGTGTTTAAGTTGATCCCGGTGAGCGATCGCCCCAGTTCTCGTAATCGCAGCCTTTGCCGCAGATAGTCGATCTGATTGGCATCCGCAATCTGCTCCAGCAGGCGAAAGTTGCGAATCAAGTTGCGGAGCAGCGTTTCGTTACCTTGGAGCGTCGGCACCAAAATGGCGCGTCCGATTTCACCAGGCGAGCCCAGCAGCTTAGCATTGTCGGGGTTGAGCTGGAGCCCCACCACATTGAGGTAAGCACCCGAATCAAACACCGCGTCACCAAAATCTGCCTCACTCAAAATGGTCGCCCCCCGCAGATTCACCGGCTGAGCAAACTGCACCTGTCGCATGGTGACAGGTGCAGCAAACACCGCATCGGTAAAAAATAGCCCCTGCTGAAAGCGGCTGCGGTCAAACTTCGCCAGCCCCTGCCATTCGGTTTGGGCAAAGTCGGCGTTGCCCTCCCAGCCAATGCGGGTAAAGTTGGCGATCGTCGCAAACGTCGCTTTGCTCATATTGGCGGCGGCCTTCAGCGTGCTGCCCTGAAAGGTCACATCGTTGCGAAAACTCACCTGACTAAAGCTCGCCCGCTTAAAAAAAATGACGCTGCGAAACCGCGCCTCTTCTCGAAACTCTGCCCCGACAAAGGTGGCAGCCTGACTCATGCGCGTGTCTGAAAAGTCAGCCGTTTTGGCAAAGCAGGTGCCCTGGGCATCGACCGCACCCAAAAAGAAGCTATTGGTGAAGTCGGCGACCCCCTTAAACCGCGCTTGATCAAGCCGCAGCGGCCCCCGCAGCACTGTAATAGTGAGGTTGGGCGATTGGCTTTGCAGCAGCAGCGATCGCGACAGCTGACTGAGCTGGGCCAGACGACGGCGATCGCGCCGCAGTTGATCTTGCTCTGCCTCGGTAAAGCTAGACGACAGTGACTCGCCATATAACGGCACCCGCAGCCCCAGCCGACTGGCTTCGAAGGTTCCCTGAATCTGCGAAAAGCTCAGGTCAATGCCCAAGGGCGTGTCAGAGCGTTGCAGCCGGGTTCGCACCTGCTGATAAAACTGATCGCTAAACTCCTTCTCCTCTGGGCGCAGGTCAATGATCAGGTGGCGCAGATCAAGGGTGGGCTTGCCGTCGATTTGCACAGGAGACTCCAGTCGCTGTTGCAGCAGCGCGGGGGTGAGGGGGATGCGATCGGGTGGGGCGATCGCACACCAGGCCGGTTGCGCCAGCGCCAGCACGCTGGTCACCAGCGAGAGCACGAGTACAATGCGCCGTAGCAGCGTGCGCCAAGCAGGGGGTGGAACTGGCATAGAATTAGGTCAGACGCTTTAGAACTGAGCCATGCGGCTATCAAACCAGTGGTGACAGGGCTTGTTGAAGACTATCACCGAATAGACCTGTTGTGAAACAGAGGAAAATTAGCTATATCAATACAAGTGTTGAGACGGTGACCAGATGCTGGATCTAGAGCGCATCAAACGAGATGACCGATTGCTGCGGGCGTTAACAGGTCTGAATCTCAAGGCCCTCGCAGTGCTCCAACCCTCGTTTGCCCAAGCGCTTGCCGAAGCACCCATTCCCCGTCGTAGCCAGCAACCGAGAGCGCGGTCAGTGGGTGGTGGTCGTAAGCCTCGACTGGCGAGCGTCGAAGACAAGCTGATCTACATCTTGTTTTACTTCAAGTGCTATCCCACGTTCGACCTCGCCGGGGTGCTGTTTGCCCTCGACCGGTCGCAGGCCAACCGCTGGATGCATCGCCTACAGCCTGTGCTCGAAGCCGCACTAGGCCAACAACTCGCGCTACCGAAACGGAAGCTGAGTAGCATGAGCGAGTTTGTCGAAGCCTTCCCCGACGTAGAGCGAGTCATCATTGACGTCACCGAACGGCCAGTACAACGGGCCAAAGACAACGACAAACAACGGGAAGACTACTCAGGCAAGAAGAAGCGACATACGCGCTCGCATCTGGCACTCGTGGGCCCGGACCGGAAGCTACTAACCTTCAGTCATGCCTATGCTGGCAGACATAATGACAAAGGCATCTTGAACCAGGAAGGGTGGGTAGAGTGGATACCGGATGCGGTGTCGATACAGGGTGACCTGGGCTTTTTCGGGCTGCAGAACGAGGTGGTCAATGTCGAGTTGCCCCACAAAAAGCCGCTCGGGGGACAGCTCAGCGACGAGCAGAAAGCCGACAATCAAGCGTTAGCCAGTGAGCGTGTGGTGTGTGAGCATTCGTTCGCAGGCCTCAAGCGCTACGGCATTGCGCATCAGGTCTATCGCAACCGGGTTGAGGGCTTTGATGACCGCTCGATGGTCACGGTTGCCGGGCTGTGGAACTTCTATCTGGAGGCGGCATAGGGCGAGGACATAAAATCACCAGCCCTCAACAACAACTGAATTCATTACTCACTGTTTCACAACAACTCTATTGAACGTCGGCATCGGGATGCGCGGTTTTGATCGCTGCCAGTTGAGCGTGCAGATTTTTTTTCCCACACCCGCTGTTCCTCTTCAGTAGCGGCGTGCTGATGCTCGGGACGAGGCACTTTGAGGGAAAACTCCATTTGT
>JBGTOF010000424.1:0-3501 GCA_041742695.1 Elainellales cyanobacterium
TGCGATCCAGTTCCACAGCTGACGCAGCGTGCTAAAGGTGCGCGACTCATCCGCAGAGGGCGGCACCAGCTCCATGCCCGGAATGGGGTTAAAGGCAAACCAGCCGTACTTATTGAAGTACACCTCGGTGAGCGCAAAGGCATCGGTGTTGCGCACCACGTAGTAGCCCGTAAAGGGGTTAAACTCGCCAGGCCCATAGCCCACTACCAGCCGTGCCGGAATATCGATAGAGCGCAGCAGCATTGTCAGCACGGTCGAAAAGTGATCCGGGTAGCCACCTTGATAGTCAAACAAAAACGCCTCAACCAGATCCTCTCCCTCGTTAAAGAAGGGCAGTTCAGGCTGCACCCGATAGGTTTGCTTTAGGTATTGAGTTAGATACAGCACCGTCTCATAGGGGTCGGTGAGAGGCGGATCTGCAGCGGCCAGAATGGATTCGGTATACTCTCGCAGACGCGGGGCGATCGCCTCGGGCACCTCTAAATATTGTTGAGTGATCGGAATAGGGTAGCGATCGCCCATTTCGCGCAGACGGAAGCGATCGCGCTGGGGCACTTCCGACACCACGGTATAGGTCATCCCTGCGGTTAAGGGAACAGGCGATCGCACCGCCCCTTCTGGATCAATCGCCACCTGACGCGTGGGGAAGTACAGTTCCTTAGCCTCATACATCATGGGGATCAAGTTGGGCAGGTTCTCCACAATCGTGAAGGACTGCACCACCTCCCGTCGCCGCCCCAGCGAGACCGACCAGGGCAAGTTAAATCGATAGGTCCAGCCGGGGCGATCCAGCGTTTCTACACTGTCCTCATCATTGCGGGACACCTGCCACCCTTGCCCGGTATAGCGATCAAACGCCATCACTCGCCAAAAACCCTCAGCTTGCGATCGCACCCGCATCACCACCGCTGGGGTCATCTCCCCCCGCAAATTTTGGTTGATCTGGTCATTAAACCCATAGTAAAAATTGCGGTCGAGATCCCCAGGGCCACTGCGGGGACTGCCGCTGCTGCCGCCCACTACACCCGTGCCGCCCTCGATTCCCTCAGTTTCGTAGCCGGGGTTGAGCACCGTGCTGCTGTTAAACTGCCCATCAAAATCAATCGGCGCACTCACCGGAAACGTCCGCAACTGATACCCCGGTAAGCGTGGCATCAACGCAAAAATGGCCAGCGCCAGCACCAAAATCCCCAGCAGCACACCCCCCACCTGGCGGGGTGCCACCTCTAGCGACAGCCGTCGCCGTTGCGGAGACTGCAGCCCCAACCGCGAGCGATAGTCCAGCATCAGCGTCGGCACTGCCAGCGCCATAAACGCCAGCACCATCGGCGCAAACCAGAGGGTTTGGCTCAGCGTGGCGGCTACCCCCATCAAAATCAACCCGATCACAATGGAATAGCCCAGGTCTTTGCGCCGAGGCGTGTCAAAGCTGTGGAACACCTGGAGCTGAATCAGCAGTTCGGCTAACGCCAGTCGGGTGTCGTTGCGCTCAAGGGTCAGGCGCACAAAGAACAGGGCTAGCGCCACCAGCATGGCGATCGCAATACAAAACTTGACTGGAATGTTTCGCCGATGCCGCTGTCGCCAGCTCCAGGCCGCTCCCATTAGGCTCATCGGCACGGCCCAATAGCTAATGCCCGGCGAATCCGCCACATCCGCTGCCGCCACATCAACCGCAATGATGCCGACCACGACCATCCCCTGCACCAGTACCCGCAGCGCCAGCGACTCCTCTGGCTTTTCTTGGGGCAAGGCGCGGAGCCGGTTAAAGAGCGATCGCAGCGGGTCTAATCGCCGGCCAAGAGCGGTCGTTTGAGAATGGGTCGCCATGCTAATCAGTAGATGAGGAGAGGTGAATCGTCTTCACTATGCTAGCCGACCCCACCGCGAGTAGAGATTGCCACACGGTACTCGATAGCAGACATCTGCATCACGGACACTCGCATCACGGACATCCGCAGCCTAGGCCACACCACCACCGAAACCCGCATCGACTAGCGCGCGAGCTTCGGCGATAGTTACATCCGTGAGCGATGCTGGGGCGATCGCACCAGCACCGTCATATACTGCCCGTCTATAAACGGCGCAGGGATAATCGGCGTAAACTGCGCTCGATCCGTCGCCACCTTTTTCACATACAGCTCATTCATTAAATGGATCACCTGATCCCGCGTGCCGATGATCCAAATCTGCGCGTTGCTGTCGCCCTGGTGCGATCGCACCAGCGCCTTAATCTCTGAACTCATGGGTTTTTGCCTCGCTAATGCGTGTTGTAGAGGAAACGCGCCTGGGGACGTGGTTGACCCAACCACTTGTCAGCATTCGCGAGGCGCTTGATAATCATCAAAGCCTGGCTCCTGCCATAGCCAGGAGTCAGGTCAGCTGGTTAGTGAGTGTTGACGCACTCCTAATCAGCGCCCAAAACCCCAAGCGCGCATGTTACTTGTCACCGAAATCGAATTCCGGTATCGCAAAGAATAAACCAACTTGCTAGAGAAAACAAGTGTTTCTCTCTACATTTCGTAGCAAAAGCTCTCTATATTTACCTTGTTGATACTGATGTCATGATGGACATCCCGCGGAGTTACGCACCTGCACTCGCGTGGTTTGCCTCCGTTTTAGAACTGCCGGGCATTCTCGGCTTTGTCGTAATGGAGCTGATTCAGGATGCTCAGAACAAGCAACAGGTTCGTAAAGTTCTACAAACGGTGGTGCGCTCGGCGTTGCCGTCTCGCAGAGAATCGCCCAATTAAACCCTCAAAACCCAAACCCCATCCGCTTCATCCGTTCTCCTCTACTGCTTCACTCGCTGCCCCATCGTTTCCAAATCCCGCTTCTTTCCTCAACGCCTCCAATACCTCTGGCGTAAAGGGATTTTGTCCCAATCGCAGCGCTTCTAACCAAACTTGCCGTTGCTGTTCATCTTCACCTTTATGCAAAGAGCGATGTATACTTCCATAGCCGTGACTGGACAGTTTTTTCGTTACGAACTCAAAATCATCAATTGCCCCTTGTAAATCTCCTGTCAAAGCTCTCACCAGTCCTCGTGTATCACGGTAAATTGGCCAATCAGGATCTGAATGAGTGGCTTTTTCACTTGCAAATAGAATTTCTGCTGCTTGATTGTGCAGACTACCAAACCAACAGAGCTGATCCCAGATTTCGGCATCAATTTCTAAGCCAGTGTCGATGGTTTGAGCTTCTTGGTAAGCCTGAATTGCCGCCAACACGTTGCCCTGCTTCACCCCATCCATCCCTTGGCTCAAAACCACCGCCGCCTTGAACCGGGGAGTTTGATCCAACGATTCGGGCACGTTGAGCGCTGCATGTAGCCCCTGGGCACCTGCCCAATGGGTTGCCCCATCCCACCGAATTTCATTCAAGTTGGCGCTGCTGAGGTCGGCGAGGCTGAGGTCGGCGCTGCGGAGGTCGGCGCTGCGGAGGTTGGCGCTGCTGAGGTCGGCGCTGCGGAGGTTGGCGCTGCTGAGGTCGGCGCTGCGG
>JBGTOF010000018.1:0-3547 GCA_041742695.1 Elainellales cyanobacterium
CTGGGATCTTTGGTGAAACGCCTTCACTCATCGACCAAACGCAGGAAGAGTATGATCTCGTGATGAATGCAAATGTGAAAAGTGTTTGGCTATCGATGAAATATGAAATCGCCCAAATGCTGAAGCAGGGAGGTGGGGCAATCGTCAATAATTCATCCGTGCTCGGAGTCATTGGAAATCCCTATGTACCGCTTTATATTGCCAGTAAACATGCAGTTCTTGGACTAACTAGAGGCGCAGCACTTCAATATGCAAAAACCGGAATTCGTATCAATGCCGTTGCTCCCGGTGCGATTGATACCGAGATGTTTGAACAGGCAACAGGTGGGCAAGTAGATGCTAAAGCTCAGATGGTAGGTCTGCATCCAATGGGACGAGTAGGTAAATCTGCTGAAATCGCTGATGCTGTAATCTGGCTTTGCTCGGAGGGCGCTTCGTTTGTCACTGGGCAAGCCTTGATGGTAGACGGTGGATTTACAGCGCAATAACGGAGATATGAACATGAAGACTCACGCTGTTCAAATTCATGGGTTTGGTTCTCCAGAAGTTTTACGCTATGAAGAAATTGAGCTTCCAGAACTTAGTTTTGGTGAAGTACGCCTTCTTCAAACCGCTATAGGTGTAAATTTCTTGGATATTTATTTTCGAAAAGGCGATTTCCCAGGTATACCGCTTCCCTTCACTCCAGGTCATGAAGGAGTAGGTGTTGTTGAAGCAATCGGAGAAGGCGTAACAGACGTTCATGTTGGCGATCGCGTTGCTTATCAATTAGTTGGCGGTAGCTATACTCATCATCGTAATATTCGTGCTGAGCGCCTAGTCCCTTTACCCCCTGAAATTGATGACATTCAAGCCTCTGCCATGATGCTTAAGGGAATGACGGCAGAGTATCTCGTGCGTCAAACTTATCCTGTCAAACCAGGGTAAGCGCAAGAAAAGCATCGAGAAATTGTGCTACGTTGCCAGGCCTGCCGCAAGGACAGTGAGCATGTAGTCAGGACTCATTGAGGCCCGCTTCGCCTTTTGTTTAAGACTGCGCTTTTTCGAGGTTTCCTGGTTTAGCACACTGATGGCTAAGCGACGCAGGAGCGCTATATTCTCGCCCCCGTGGCCCCGTCGAATGCGAGACTTATCCTCACCCCAGGTGACATCGAGCACCCAGTGAAGTTGATTTTCGATGCCCCAATGGGTGCGAATCGCCCGACCAATGACCGCTGCATCACAGGGCAACGATGTGAGGTAAACCATCGTCTCTCGGGTGATCTTGTTCCAGAGGTGTCGGACCCGCTTCACCATGACGATGGTTCTGAGTCCCGCCCATTGCTCGATTTGGTGCAGGTCTCCCATGACGGCGACCGGTACGGCCCACACCTGCCGATGCTCCCGCCGATGATGGCCCGACTCCACCCGAGCGTCATAACTGTGCTCTAGACGGGCAAAGTTTGCCGCCTCAGCCTGCTCAAACCACGCGGTTACCTCGGCCCACAGGGTGGGGTGGTTGGCCTTGAGACAGAGGACGTAGTCGGCACCGTGCCCAATGATTTCACGGGCAATTTCCTTTTGGGTGCCCATCGCATCCAGGGTAATGATGCAGCCGCTGATATCGAGGAGTTTGAGCAACGCGGGAATCGCGGTGATCTCGTTGCTCTTGGACGCCACCTTCACTTGACCCAACAACAGCCGATGCTCACTAGCCCAGGCGCTGACGACGTGGAGCGCCGATTGCTTGTAGTTGCGGTCGTAAGAGCCTTTGAGGGTCTTGCCATCAATCGGAATTACCTGAGCACCGCTGCCCTCAACGATCTGCTTCACCCAGCCCAAAAAGCAACGCTCTAGGGCATCGGGGGCCATCCGCTCGAACAGACGACGGTAGGTGTCGGCATGGGGCACGCCGTTCGGTAACGAAAATAGAGTGCTCAACCAGTTCTCATGGCTCTCAGCGTAGGTCTCGATGTCGTCCCAACCCGTCGCGCCCCCGATGACGGCCAAAATCACGATCATCACAATGCTCAAGAATGGATGCTCTACCCCCTGACGGCCACGCGGGTCTTCTAGTTCACCAAATTGCGATTGCCACTGCGCCTGGACTGACTCGGCGTCGATAGCAGGCGGCAGCCGGTGCTGGGCTTGGCGCTGTTTGACTGAGTCTTTGGCGGGCGCAAAGCCATTAGCCATGGGAAACCTCAGCGATAGTTGACCGGGTGATTCCCTAGCATCTTACAAGCTCATTTTTCTTGCGCTTACCCTGGGAGCTGAGGGACAACCCTTGACTCAACGGCTTCCTGATCTCGACAGCGTAGGGGGGAGCTGTATTCGCCATCGACAAGGTAGTAGATCGAGACTAAAGGCCGTTTAGGGCTACCTATATAGCGGGCTGCGCCGAGATCTTGGGGGTCAACCAGCCAATATTCGAGAATGCCTTTGGCTTCGTATTCTGCCAGTTTGTGCAAGTAGTCATCGGCAACGGAGCTGGTGCTGACAATTTCAACTACTAAAACAGCGGCCACCTGCAAAATGGCGGTACTCTCTCCTGCGTCCTGAATGGCCGACATGGGGACGACCATAACGTCAGGTAAACGAGAGGTCTCCTCATCGACCTGCTGCCCAGCGCCCTGCAGCGCGATCCAATCTTCGCTGATTGGTTCAATAGCGGCGGTAAAGATACGTTCTAGGTAACGCGCAATGAGCAGATGCTGACCGGTTGGCGGTGTCATGGCAACAAGGCAACCCCCGACAAGTTCGTAGCGGGTATCGGTGCCATCGATGTAGGCCAGATAGTCCGCAAAGGTAAGGGTAGAGGGCTTGGTTTGAACCATGGGTGCGGGGTGATGAGGCGATACTCCCAAGTCTAGTATGTAGGGCTTGTTCTCGGCCTTAGGCTAACCCGGTGATAGTACAAAGTGCTCTGTCTTGGCCGGAATGCGCCGCTTGCCGCAATGGGATAATGGTGGGCAGTGCCCACCCACCCCTGTCAAGGTGAGACAGCTTGTTGGTCGAGCAGCCTTTGGGTGGAGAGGTGTCGTCGCCGTCTATCAACGATAAGCGGGGGTTTTTTGCGCTTTGGGGCTCGGGGCTGCTTGAGCAACGTTTTGAGGTCAACTCGTGTAGCCAAGTCCAAAAGCTGCTGAGCTAACTCAGCTTGTGAATAGGCTTGCCATTGCTGCCAATACTCAGGCTCAACGGCAATGGCCATGCCCCAAGAGGGGACATAATTGTTTCCTAGGGCGCTATCGTTGGCTTCATCTTGCCAAATGCATCTCATATCAAGTCCGGCTAATTAACCTAAGAATTGTAGACCGCTAACCTTTGCCTATCCTGAGTCCATAGTGTGGGCGATTAAGCGGACTTGATATCACTTTGACAGGGCTGGGTGGGCACTGCCCATCAAAGCCTAGGCCGCAGCAAATCACCCCACGAATCCTCTACCTCCTAACTTCCTCCAATGCGGGCGACGTCGCGGGCGTTTTCTTCAAACGCTGCTGTCAGGGCATCGTCGCCGGTCAGCCCGTCGGCCAGGGCTTTTTGAATGTGTTGCAGCACCCGCTTG
>JBGTOF010000035.1:0-29245 GCA_041742695.1 Elainellales cyanobacterium
AAAGGTTAAGCTTTGTGAGATTGGTCAGCCCCGAAATCGCGTCCGGAATCTCCGTGATTTGATTGCCCAAAAGGTAAAGCGTTGTGAGATTGGTCAGCCTCAAAATCGCGTCCGGAATCTCCGTGATTTGATTGCCCAAAAGGTGAAGCGTTGTGAGATTGGTCAGCCTCGAAATCGCGTCCGGAATCTCCGTGATTTGATTGCCCAAAAGGGAAAGCGTTGTGAGATTGGTCAGCCTCGAAATCGCGTCCGGAATCTCCGTGATTTGATTGTTGGAAAGGGAAAGCGTTGTGAGATTGGTCAGCCCCGAAATCGCGTCCGGAATCTCCGTGATTTGATTGCCCCGAAGGTCAAGCGATGTGAGATTAGCGAGATGGGCGATCGCCTCTGGAATCTCCGTGATTTGATTGTTGGAAAGGTTAAGCACTGTGAGATTAGTCAGATTTGCAACGCTGTCAGGCACCTCAGTCAGCCCCAATGCACTCAAATCCAGCTCAGTGGCCCCTTCTTTTAACGCCGCTTCAATTCGCTCTGCTGCTATCTGATACGCCTCATCCCGTGTCATCACAGTGCCCTTACGTTGCAAAACCCACCTACCGTCTCAGTTATAGCTTGCCCATCTCGCTTACGAGCTACCTATGCTCGCGCCGCACGACAATACAATGCCTGCCAGTAGCAGGCCCCCGTTTGGGCATCCCAAATTCGCACCGTCTGGTCTTGGGAGCCGGTAGCGATGGTCAAAGACCGGCCCTAAGGGGCGATCGCACCTCCATCTGAACCAAAGGCCAGCGAAGATACTAGGTCATTCCACCCGGAAGCGATCGCACATCATCACGCCAGTATCGCCTTGCCCCTGAAGCTGACAGCCATCATTGGTGCAGTGGGCGCAGTGGGCGCGGGTATGCAGCTCTAGCGGTTGGCTGGTGGCATAAATGCTAATGTCCTGGCTAATAAACCCCTGCGCTTCGAGTTCTGACATGGTTTCGCAGATCAAAATGGCCTTGGCTATGCCCAACTGCTGCCGAAACAGGTTGATGCGTTCCAGGGTTTTGCGAAACGAGCGGTGCTCAGTCCGAATTTCGATCAGCACGCGCTCTTGCTGGCTAGTGAAGCAGGAGGGCTTGTTTTGGGCGTAATAGTCTTTGTATTGCAGGGTGAAGGTGCCATCGGGAAAGCGGATGGTGCGCATTAGTCGCAAAAACGGCACCGATAGATTGCCGTCGCTATCGAGCGCATACCACCACGAGCGATGCCACGCCTCTTGCGGCACGTTGATGATGGCGTCCACTTGGTCTGGAGAAAAGCCCGACTGAGCCAGTAGGGCGATCGCCTGCGCTAGCGAAATATGCTGCCCCAGCACCTGGGTTTCTGACTCGCAGCGGGTTTGCGCCAGATACTGCCGATGCAGCATTCGACCATCAGTCTGGGCAGCGATTTGCTGTTCAATATCTTCGGGCGATCGCGCCAGGGCGCAGTTCACCGCCTCAAACGCAATCACGCTATCCACCGTCCGATTTGCCTCAACCGGCACCCCAACTTTTGCGGTCACCGTGCCCACGAGATGCGGCTGCACCAGCGGCGGGGTGCATTGGGTCAGCAGGGTTTTGAGGATGTCTTCTTCAGCGATCGCCAATGCAATCTGCACGCGATCGCGCATCGAAATCGAGTGAGACGTATCATCCGGTCGGTGAGTCAACACAGTGCTAAACATATCACCCAGTCTCAAAGAACGGCTTCAATGCATTGCCATCATTATGAAGAGCTTATTCGAGAGAGATGGAGTTCGTGGCGCTGTTTTAAGGAAATGTTGATAAAACCTCGCATTCCCTTACCATTCGTTACGCAATCTGTTCTATTTTGTGATGTTTGATGGGATGGAAACCCGACTAGGCTGAATGTGGGGAATGCCAAACGGGCGATCGCCCCCGCTTATATTGCAGGAGGAGTGCCATGGCGCGGCGTCTAATCTCGTCAGGGTCTTGGTTTGAGGAACAGGTCGGCTATTCTAGAGCCGTTGTGGATGGAGACTGGGTATTCGTATCGGGCACCACTGGATTTGACTATCAAACGATGACCATTGCCGAGGATGTCGTGGAGCAAGCAGAGCAATGCTTCAAGAACATTGAGACGGCACTTACTGCTGCCGATTGTTCGTTTCAACACATTGTGCGGGTTCACATCATCGTGCCAAATCGAGAGGATTTTGAACCCTGCTGGCCTGTATTTCGCAAATATTTGGGGGAGGTGCGTCCTGCCTCTATGGTGTGGGTGGCGGGACTGGCAGATCCCCGCATGCGGATTGAGATTGAAGTGACGGCTCGGCGTTAGGAGTCTCGCTTCTGTAGGGGGGATCGCCCTCTACTCCCCCTATTTTATACGTTTTGTATATTTTGTATCGTAAAACACCGACAACCGAGAAGCTACTACATATAGTTTGAGAGCTACAAGTCCACACCTAGATGTAGCGTTTTGATTACCCATCAGGGGCTTGTTCACCAGACTCATCACGATCGCTAGCGTACGCGCTAGCCGAGGGCGCTAATCCGCAACATTGGCCGCGTTCTATGTGTTGCAGTGCCGTTTCAAATTTGAGATCAGGGGGCGATCGCGCCCATTTATTGCCGTGTGCCGTCTAGCCCTGCCAGGCATAGGTCGGCCAAAAATTGATGACGAAGCGCTGTCTATGCGTTTCGTTGTTTTGTACACCTTATCGTCCCAATTTACTATGCCTTATCAACATCAGTTAAATCCGTGGGTTATTCATCAGCTTTTGCCAAACCTAAAGCAACACACCATTGCTCGTTTTCGCAGTCGTGCCGAGGCTGAGGGCTATGTCAAAGTGGTGACGCGCCTTAGGCCAACCGCAACGTTTGCGATCGCCTTCGATACAGGCAGCGCTAGTCCTGCAAAATCCACCGCCAAACCTGCAGCGACGCCCTCGGTGCCCTCATCCAAGGTCAAGGTTTCGATGAGCTAGGAGGCTAAATAGTTCTCTTCAAAACGTTAGTTCGGCAACTATCTGAAATCCTGCTGCTCGTGAAGCGATTGGCAGGATTTAGCGTTATTTCAGCCCTGCAGTGCAGAACTAAAATAACAACATCAAACTGACTGTATAGAAGGTGAGCACAGATCATCTACGCACCAGCAGGGTTAAACTCGGATGGCTCGTGAGTCAGCTAACGGTGGATGAGGGCTGGTGCTCGAGATAATGCCGCACGCCCTCGCTCATCTGCACCAGATTCGGTTCAATTTTTTTGCCCAAAAAGTCTTCTACCACACCCCCCACCATCCCAGCCAAGAACGACGGGACTTCTTTGATTTCGCGGCTGTCAATTTTCAGCTCACCATTGCTTTCGATGATGGTGCCATCGCGCGTTTCCAGAAATCGGTTCAACCCGTTGCAAGAGACCGCGTTGGTATAGGCGTGGGTTTTGATGCGCCAGTGGGTGGTGAAGTCCGTTTCATTCCAGATGGCACTTTCCGTCCATGACAGCATCGACTCGTTCAAAATAGCGCGTGCGGCCGCCGGAATATCGCCTCCGCCGTGCCACTCATTCATGGTTTCGGTTTGAGCCCCCGTTTGCACCCTTGACTTCGCCACCACTTGGCGAATATTTGGCATGTAGGGGACGACCTCCATCAGGCGATCGCGATAGGTGGCATAAACGAGCGATCGCGGAAAAGGAATTGTAACGCGAGTCGAAATAATCATGAAAGCGGTGCCAAACTCTAACAAATTGTCCAGCGAGCCGATTAAAGCGACGCTACCCATAGCGCAACGGAGTTAAACCCACACGCCGGGAGCGATCAACGAGAGGTGGCGGATACCCACCAACCCTCCTACATATCTGCCTTAAGGCTTACCCTATTTCTAGTTATGCCATTGAACGGGCATTGCCGCATCGTTGATTTGCTCGCAATGCCCGAACCTATCCGACGGTGATATCCATCTAGCTCGAGGCTAATGCGTGGGCCTATGCCGCTAGGCGCTGACTAATTCTGGCTCTGAGCGCTTGCTGTTGCGGATTCCGGCGATCGCCTCAGCATAATCGCTTGCGCCAAAGACAGCAGATCCCGCCACAATCGCATTAGCGCCTGCTTCTAGTACTTGCCAGGTATTGTTCACCTTCAAGCCACCATCCACTTCAATCCAGGGATCTAGACCCCGCGCATCGCACATCTCACGCAGCTTACGGATTTTGGGCACCACTGTAGGAATAAAGCTTTGACCACCAAAGCCGGGGTTGACGCTCATGATCAGCACTAGGTCACAAACTTCTAGCACATAGTCAATCAGCTCGAGCGGGGTAGAAGGGTTAAGTACGACCCCAGCCTTTTTGCCCATCTCGCGAATTTGGCAGAGGGTACGGTGCAGGTGGGGCGAGGCGTTGTGCTCGGCGTGGACAGAGATGATGTCGGCACCGGCGTTGGCGAAGTCTTCTACATACTTCTCGGGTTCCACAATCATCAAATGCACATCCAGCGGCTTCTCGGTATAAGGGCGGATGGCTTTGACGATCAGGGGGCCAATCGTGATGTTAGGGACAAAGCGACCATCCATCACATCCACATGAATCCAGTCGGCTCCAGCGCGATCAATGGCTTGAATTTCATCACCCAGTCGGCTGAAGTCTGCGGACAGGATGGAGGGCGCGATTACGGTTTGTTTGGTAGTCGAGGCTTGTGTCATGGCGTAGGGTGTCTCCTAAGTATGCGGCTTGGAAGGATAGAGCGTTGGCGAATGGAGTCTTGGCCTGCAGGTCTAACCGGGTGGGAGCTAGGTATAGAGGATGCAATAAGGGTAAGCAATGCCGCCGTGGTTGCTCAAATAGAGCGCGCTCACTGGGCAAAGCACACACTGGATTCAGCGTGACTTAAATCTTTCTGGTATTCAGTCTAACAAACTGTGATCCCCGGTATTGATGAAGCTAGAGTTAAGCCAGTGTAATTCTCACCCGCTACCCCATTGGTTCCAGTAGTTTTGAGAATAGCCCTGAAGTAACGCCAGTTCAGCAAATGCCTAACGCCGTCTTCCCCCCGAACTAAAGTCAAATTAGCAGACCTAGTGGATCGGAACAAATAGAGATTTTTGGGAAGTGTAGACTGTGTCCACTTATTTCACTCTCTTCTTTGTCAATCCATGTATTTTCAATTCAATTCGGATGTCGTACGGCAGGCTTGAACCCGTCTTATGAGTATTAGGTGGCAGGGGTGCTGGGTGCGCTAGGGCTGACGTCACTAGGGTGGGGGCGCAGCCTTTAACCGCACTGAAGGGTCAGGCTTGAGTTCACGCTGCGCCAATCTAGGCACACTTAGCAAATCAGGAGCCGTTGAGTATGATGCGAGGGCAACAGATGGTGAGGGTAGGGGCTGGGGCGATCGCCCTATTGTCGTCGTTCTTAGGGGTGCGGGCGATCGCCCTAAATTCCTCCGTAGGCGATCGGGGCATTGATGCCCTGCGACTGCACCAAGCCCCCTATTTTCTAACGGGACGCAAAATCGCGATTGGGCAGGTTGAAATTGGCCGCCCTGCCCAGTTTGGGCTGGATAAAACCGCCCGTCAAAACTTTGCCGTGCGTCCTTGGCAGTCTTTATTTCGGACTCGTCAATCTGACCCGAATGAGAATGTGGATCGCCATGCGGCTAGCGTTGCCAGCGTCATGATTAGCAACGACAAAGCGTTTCGGGGGGTAGCTCCTGATGCGCGGCTGCATGGAGCGGCAGCAGGCTCTCTGCGCGACGGCGGGCAGATGTATCAATGCCAAGCCTCTCAGGCAGTGGCGCAGCAAAATGGCGGGGATGTTCGTGCCATCAACTTTAGTTTTGGCGAGTCGCTGCTGCGCGACCCCCGTCCCAATGCCAGCCTAGACGGCAACGCCCTTCTCACCCAGTGCATTGACTGGTCAGCGCGGGTGCACAATGTGCTGTATGTCATTGCGGGCAATCAGGGGCGAGGCGGCATCCCCATTCCCACCGATAACTTTAATGGCATGGTTGTTGCCAACTCCATTGAAGTGGATGGGGTGTTTCGCAAGGTGAGCTTTGCCGACCTGGGCAGCGAGCCGCCGCCGGTGCGCGATCGCCCCAGTGAGAGCAACGTAGGGCCACGCCGCTCGGTGACGCTTACGGCTCCGGGCACTCAACTGCGCACCATTGAAGCGGATGGATCTGCCTCCCGGACTCCCCAAAGTGGCACTAGCTTTGCTGCGCCCCATGTGGTGGCAACGGTAGCGCTGCTGCAAGAATGGGGCGATCGTCAACTGGCTGCGCAGGTGCCAAAGTGGAGTCTAGATGCTCGTCGCCATGAGGTGATGAAAGCGGTGCTCATGAACGCGGCCGATAAGCTGCAAGATTCGGGGGATGGAATGACGTTGGGCATGAGCCGCACCGCTGTGGATCAGCGCAATCAAGACTGGCTCTCTGCCGATGCCTTCCTCGATGAAACTAAACCCCTGAATGCAAACTTAGGGACGGGGCATCTCAATGCCTACCGCGCGTGGCAGCAGTTTTCGGCAGGGCAGTGGTCTGCCGACGCGCCGGTTGATCCCATCGGCTGGGACTACAGCACCGTGGGCATCGGAACTGATGCGCCCGTCTTCCGTGATTACGAAATTGAGCAACCGCTGCAGGCTGGCAGCTATGTGTCCGCTTCTCTGGCGTGGAATCGTCACGTAGAGCTAGACGATGCCAACGGCGATGACGGCTATACCATCGGTGAACGCTTCGTCGATCGGGGCTTAAACATCCTTGATCTGTACCTGATGCCCGTCGATGAGGCAGATCCAGCCAACCGGATTCGCGGCTCGTTTAGCGATGTGGATAGCGTGGAGCATATCTTCCATCCTGTGCCAGAAACTGGGCGCTACAAACTGCGTGTGGTGTTTCGGCAGCAGGTCAACGATCCCGTTCAGTCCTATGCCTTGGCGTGGTGGACGGCTCCGGCACAGCCCTAGCAGTCAATGTTTTTGAGTGGTTGGGCGGAGGGATGAGGCACCGTTCGTCAACAAGTTTCTCAAACGGGACGGGCGATCGCCCCCAATCGATCTCGGCGGTATGGCATTCTGGAATATGCGTCGATTTCGCCACATTTTTTTAGACAGGCAGGAAGGGCAATGGACAATAAATTGATGCTGATGATTCCGGGGCCGACTCCGGTGCCGGAACCCGTACTGTTGGCGATGGCAAAGAATACCATCGGGCACCGCAGCGTCGAGTTTAGCCAGATCATGGCAGAGGTGACAGCAGGGCTGAAGTGGCTGCACCAAACTCAGCATGATGTCTTGGTGCTGGCCTCAAGCGGCACGGGGGCAATGGAAGCCGGAATGATCAACTTCCTGAGTGCGGGCGATCGCGTGTTGGTGGGCAGCAATGGCAAGTTTGGCGATCGCTGGGCTAAAGTTGCCCAAGCCTATGGCCTGCAGGTAGACACCATCACCGCTGAATGGGGCAAGGCGCTCGAGCCAGAGGAATTTCGCACTCGGCTTGACGCCGATACCGACCGCTCCATTAAAGCAGTGGTGGTCACCCATAGCGAAACCTCGACTGGCGTGCTGAATGATCTGAAAACCATTAGCGGCTATGTGCGATCGCACGGCGCGTTAATGCTGGTGGATGCCGTCACCAGCCTGGGCGCGGCCCACGTGCCGATGGATGCGTGGGGACTAGATATGGTGGCCTCGGGGTCGCAAAAGGGCTTCATGCTGCCGCCAGGGTTAGGGTTTGTGGCAGTTAGCGCCAAAGCCTGGGACGCCTACAAAACCGCCACGCTGCCCAAGTTTTACCTGGATTTGGGCAAATACAAGAAAGCCGCTGACCAAAACAGCAATCCGTTTACGCCCCCGGTGACGCTGTTTTATGGGCTGCAAGTGGCGCTGAGCATGATGCAGAAAGAGGGGCTAGAGGCCATTGTGGCCCGGCACCATCGCCAGATGACGGCGACCCGCGCTGCAATGCGAGCCCTCGATCTCCCTCTGTTTGCGGCAGATGCGGCTGCAAGCCCTGCGATCACTGCTGTCGCGCCCGCTGGCGTAGAGGCGGAGAAAATTCGCTCGGTGATGAAGAAGCGCTATGACATTCTGCTAGCCGGGGGGCAAGATCACCTCAAAGGCCAGATCTTTCGGATTGGGCACTTAGGATTTGTGGGCGATCGCGACATCCTGACTGCGGTAGGTAGCCTAGAAGCCACGCTGAAAGAGCTAGGCTTTGAGGGCTTTACTCCGGGAGCTGGGATCAGCGCTGCAGCCGAGGTGCTGGCGGCTTAATGGCCAGCATTCCATGGGTTCTAGGTTCACGTAGGGTCGGGATCAGCTGAGCCCAACGTGAACCCAACCTAACATTGGTTCAGGTTTTGGTTCAGCTTATGGAGCGTAGCCCGTATCACGCAAAAACGTGGTGAGCTCGTTTAAAAACGCCTGATGCTGCGCCGCAGGATAATTCTGGCGGATGCGCTGCATGGCATCCTCGCCCTGACCTAGACGGAACTTGGCCCCGGCATAGGCGGCGATCGCCCCCCGTGCCGTCTCTAGGCCAAACTCACGCCGGATCTGTTGATAGTGTCCCCACAGATCAAACGCATTTTGATAAACGATGTCGGGGAACTCTGCGGTGACATCAATCATTTGTCCTTGGCGAAACCGCCAAATTTGAACCGGCGCAAACGATGTGGCATAGCCGCCAAACTCCCCTCGAAATCGATCGTCTAGCGCCACAAACTCGAGAACGCCATCGCCGCTTAGATCGGGCAGTTGGCGCGAGTCAGCCTGCCCCGTGACGCCGTCCAACCAGTAGCCGCTCGTATAGTTGCCCCAAAAATGGGCAATGGATTGGTACTGCTGCGTTTGCGGTTCGTAGTAGTAAATAAACGTTGAGGCACAGCACCGTGCCCCGGCCTCTGCTAAATCAACTAGAATTTCGGGTTCGCCACTGGCATCTAGATCCAGCACTTTGACATCAGCAGAGATGCCGCGCACCGGAAACGACGGGTCATAGGTGGCTAGTTGCTCAACCGGAAGGGGCGATCGCATCACCTGTCGGCCCTGCCGCAGCACCCTCAACTCAAAATTGCTCAGCAGCCCAGCCTCATTCTGTTGAAACTGTAGCTCTGCACTAACCGGAACATCTGACTCTGATGAACTTGCCCGCAGGCGCACCGGACCCGCTTGGCCCGCCGTCATCATCAGCATCCATCCCACCAGCGTTAACCCTGCCAGTGCTCTCATGCCAAACTCCTCAGCGCACATCCACTCCATCCACGCTTAGTTTAGCCGCAGTGCTGCGACAATCTACCGCTAACTTCCACCTGCGAAGGCAATCCGAAGCTCTATTTAACGTCAATTCAGCAAATGCCGAAGCCGTATTGCTCGCGTCTAGTCAAATGACTCAAGGCATCAGTATTTAGCGCGGGTTTCTCTAAGGCGAGATTTCTTACCCGCTGGCATTGCAGGCCAAGGCCCGTATAATGATCAGAAGAGTGCAGCAATAAAAATTTGCACTCGCAAGGACTCCGCTTCTAATCCGCTGCTAAATCGGGTATCTTCCTAGATATTTGTGTTGGGGAACCCCGCGACCCAGAACTGCAGCAGCCGGCGCGGCTAGGTCACCCAAAATATCTTGCCTGCTAGCGCTTGTGTCCGCCCCGACATACCCCTGATTTCATTACTCCTGATCCAGAGGACTATCACGCCATGCCGATGCTCGAAACCAAAACCGAACCCATGGTGATTAACATGGGGCCGCACCACCCCTCAATGCACGGGGTTTTGCGGTTGATCGTCACCCTAGACGGGGAAGACGTGGTGGATTGTGAGCCCGTTATTGGCTACTTGCACCGCGGCATGGAAAAAATTGCTGAAAGCCGCTCTATTGTTCAGTACGTGCCCTACGTGAGTCGGTGGGATTATGCAGCCGGCATGTTTAACGAGGCTGTAGTGGTCAACGCGGTAGAAAAGCTAGCCGACGTGCCCGTGCCCAAGCGCGCCAGCTACATCCGCGTCATCATGCTAGAGCTGAACCGCATTGCTAATCACCTGCTGTGGCTTGGCCCATTTCTGGCCGATGTAGGCGCTCAGACACCCTTCTTCTATATCTTTCGGGAACGCGAGCTGATTTATGACCTATGGGAAGCCGCTACGGGCTATCGCATGGTTAACAACAACTATTGGCGAGTGGGCGGCGTTGCAGCAGACTTGCCGTATGGCTGGGTTGATAAGTGTGTTGACTTCTGCGACTACTTTCTACCCAAAGTAGATGAATACGAAAAGCTAATTACGAATAACCCTATCTTCCGTCGTCGAATTGAGGGGATGGGGACTATCACTCGCGACCAGGCAATTAACTGGGGGCTGAGCGGCCCTATGCTGCGGGCCTCGGGCGTCAAGTGGGATTTACGCAAGGTTGACCACTACGAATGTTATGACGACCTAGATTGGGATGTGCACTGGGAAGCCGCAGGCGATTGCTTTGCGCGCTATGTGGTGCGGATCCGCGAAATGCGGGAGTCGGTCAAGATTATTCGGCAGGCGCTAGACGCGTTGCCGGGCGGCCCTTACGAAAATCTGGAAGCGCAGCGGATGGCCGGTGGCCCTAAGTCAGACTGGAATGGGGCTGACTATCAGTTCATTAGCAAGAAGGTGCAGCCAACTTTCAAGATTCCTGAAGGTGAACACTATGTCCGCATTGAAAGCGGCAAGGGTGAATTGGGAATTTATGTGATTGGTGACAATAACGTGTTTCCCTGGCGCTTCAAAATCCGTGCAGCAGACTTCAACAATCTGCAAATTTTGCCCCATATTGTGAAGGGGGTGAAGGTGGCTGATCTTGTGGCAATCCTCGGGAGCATTGATATCATAATGGGTTCGGTAGATCGCTAGGATGCACCAGACTCTGCTTTTGCTCGATGGGACAGTCGCTCATGATACAAATTGAGCGATTGGATCACCTAGTGCTGACGGTGCGCGATGTGGCCACTACCTGCGGTTTTTATGCGCGGGTTCTGGGTTTGGAGATCATTACCTTTGGGGCGGGGCGACGGGCGATTCTCCTTAAGACGCCTGGGCTAGGAGGTGATCAAAAAATAAATCTGCATCAGCAAGGGCAGGAGCTTATTCCTCGAGCGATCGCCCCTACCCCAGGCTCTGCTGATTTATGCTTTGTTGTCACGACGCCCCTGAATCGGGTGATGATGCACCTGCAGCACTGTGGTGTTGCCACTGAGCTGGGCCCTGTGCCGCGAACCGGCGCGAATGGGCCAATCCAATCCATTTACATCCGTGACCCAGACGATAACTTGATCGAGTTGTCAAACCCATTCCTCTAGCCTTATCTGCAAGATTTACGGCACAGCGAAGTGCTATTGCAATTGATTGGTTGCAATAGTTTGGATTGCCGCACGAGTTAGGCAGCATTGCTTTAGCTCTGCAACACAGATCTAAAGCAATGCTACGAGATGCACAAGCTTATAAAGCACTGGCGGGTCAGGTTGTTTCTCCAGAAAAATATCTGGAGACCACATCTAGATTTGATCCGCATATCCTTCAGCCGTCTTGCCCATATCGTGGGCGGCACGGCCATAGGTATTGACCTAACTAAGCTTAGACGCAATTTCCCCCAGACCAAGTTTGGGGCCCTCTGCCGGACTGGCACCGCACCTGGAGCCCAGCGCGCACAATTTCCCATGTTGCATCTTGGCGTCGCATGTCGAAGCGATAGCGCTGTCCTGATACCGAGTCATCTAGTAAATCGGACAGCACAACCGATACTATTGCTGCTTCAGGATTTTCTACCCCAGGGCCGGGCAGGAGTTCGACCTCCACAGCAGTACCGGGATCGCGACTAATTTGCGCTAGCGCGAGGTCTAAGGGGTCAGTGCCGGTGCGATCGCCCAAGGCAATCGTATTCAAAATGTCAATATGGCCGGATAGTGTTTCCCCATTTCGCCACACGTTCGTAAACAGCGCATCGTCTTGAAGCAGCTCTGGTGCAAGCTGGTTGATCTGCCGCTGCAACAGCGCAATAGCGCGAGTTTGATGGGGCAAGCCTGAATAAAAATTAACTACATTTACAAGAGAAATGCCTGCAGGCTGTGCAGTAGCTAGGCTTTTAATGCTCCAGGCTCCTAATACCCCACAAATTAGGGACAGGAGTAGGCGGCTTTTTGGGTTGAGTTTCATGGCTATAGCGATTTGTGTACAAACAATGCGCTGTGCACCAAGCACCAGGTCACTCACCGTTTTGCAAACGATACTAATCCCTTAGCCCTGGCGGTTGCCGTGCATCCGCACAGCACAAGAATTCAACTATCCTGTGTGCTCAGCGCAAGCTTGCCCCAATCCTACTCAACTCAAAGAAAAAACAACAGCTTAAAGGGTGCTAGCATTACATTTCCTCATAAGACTGATGAATTTTGTAGTGAACGCTAGCGCTTTTGCGCCACTACAATCAACGAGTATGAGCCGTCTATATCTTCAACGGTAGGGTAAGCCAGCAGGTAGGACAGATGCCGCACAATCGCAGGGTCATGAAAGGCGCTGTAGTTGCCGAGGCGCTGTTTGAGAGACTTGTGTTTGAGCAATTGAGATTCACGCTTAAACAGAAGATTTGCACAGGCTTGACCGAGCTGATACTCGATCTGGAACCCGTGCTGTTCTAAAAGATGCCGGAGCGATCGCCCACTAAACAGCTGCTTGTGGGACGCATTGGTGGGCAACCCCGATGCCCCGCGAGGCTCATACAGCACATTGGGCACCGAGCAAATGCAGGTGCCCCCCGGCTTAAGCAATCGTGAGAATTTGGCGATTGCCTGGGTTGGATCAACCAAATGTTCTAGGGTTTCAAAGCTCACGATGGCATCTACCGACTCAGGCTCTAACGGCGTGAACCAGGAATCGTGATCAAGGTCATGGGCCAACAGCGTGGGCGGCACAGGACTTTGCACCTGGGCGGCGTCGTGCAAAATCTCAGCACTTTGATCAATGCCAATTAACCTATCAGCGATCGCCCCTAGCTCGGTCAAACCATAGCCAGAGCCACAGGCAATGTCTGCCACACACTCTAGACTTGGCGATCGAAGATAGTCTGCTGCAAATAGATACCGTCCTAAGTGCTCTAACTTGATCCAAAGATTGTCGTTGCTGCGGTCAAATGGATCGACACAGTCTACTTGAAACAATAAATCGCTGATCTGACGTGATGTCAATGAAATCTCCCTAAGACGGCTCACCCTGGATTCAGTCCTGCGACCAAGCTCAATGAACACTACCCACCGTTCTAGACTAGCGCTCAGTGCAGAGCTTTGGCGCGAAGGGGCTATGGGGACTCGTTTTCCAGTGCTTTCAATCAACATCAAGTTTAGGTTAGTCTAGATACGTTAGAGTCGAGTGCGACTGGAGTAAACCCTGTGCGGCATCACACCTTAGATCGTTATGTCTACACAATTTGATCCAGAGGTTCATCTTCTTCGTCTCAGTGCTGAGCCTCCTGCCCTCAAGTCGGTTTTACAGCGGCTCACCCAAACCATGCAGCGCGACCATCTGGTGCAAGAGACCACCGACAGTCTCCGGCGCTTTCTGCAGGTTGACCGAGTGCTAATCTACCGCTTCTACTCGCGTTGGGAAGGGCAAGTTACGTTTGAGTCTTTGAGCGATCGCTCGCTATCAATTTTGGGTTCGACTGGCCCTGATCAATGCTTTAACGATGAGTATGCGGCTCTGTATCTAGCAGGTCGAGTGCGGGCGATCGCCAATATTGAAGCAGAGCCTATCCAGCCCTGCCATCGCGATTTTCTGCGCTACTTACAGGTGCAGGCCAATCTAGTCGTTCCCATTCTCACTCCCCAATTGTGGGGGTTGCTGGTGGCGCACCACTGCCGGAGCCCCCGCGCTTGGTCAGAGGCCGATATTAAGCAAATGAGTTCAGCCGCGCTCACCCTAGCCTCCGCGCCATCCATTCAATCTCCCTTGCTGAGTTAAGCAGACGGCGCTGTGGGCAGCAGCAATCGCGCCAAAAGAGGGATACCATTCGGCATGATTAATGATTTGATAGAGATATTTTGATACTGGGCGATCGCACTCCATGCCACGCATCCTTATCCTTTACACGTCCCTAGGCTCGGGGCACATCAGTGCCGCAAAAGCGCTAAAAGCAGCCTTCGCTAATTACCCCGATATAGAGGTGCAGATCGAAGACGCCTTCGATCATGCCAGCCCTCTTTTGCGAGATACCGTTACCGCCATCTATGAGCGACTGAGCGAGCGCATTCCCAACCTCTATCGCATCGTTTACGAAGGCAGCGATGTTGATGATTTGGAGGAATCAGAAAGCGACAACCAACTCTATGCCACGATCGAGCGTCCGTTTCTTCGAGAGCTAGAGCGGTTTGTAAAAAACACGTCCTTTGACGCCATCATTTGCGTCCAGCAAATTCCTAGCCGACTGCTGCAGCTAATGGAGCAAGAAGGCAACATGTCTCAGCCCCATTATGTGGTTGTGACGGATGTGATGGCCCATAGCACCTGGCTGAATCCGGGGGTGGATGGCTACTTTTTGCCAAGCGACCTAACTGCCGAAGTGCTGACTCAGCGTGGCGTAGATCCCACGCTGCTGCATGTCACAGGCATTCCGGTGCGGCTCGATATTTTGCAACCTAAATCTAAAGCAGAAGTTTGCGAACAGCACGATCTGCCCTTAGACAAACCCATCGTGACCCTGTTTGGCGGTGGGCTTCAGTCGAAACGGGTGCGCCGCATTGTGAGCAAGCTACTCGAAAGCCCCCATCAGGGAATGCTAGTGGTGGTGGCAGGGCGCAACGAAAAGTTGCTAGAGCGGTTAGACATGTTGACTGACGGCAAGACCATGCAACTGCGCAAGCTGGGGTTAATCGACTATGTGGATGATTTGGTCGTAGCTAGCGATTTGGTGATTACCAAAGCAGGCGGGCTGATCACCAGCGAAGTGCTAGCGCGCCATACGCCGATGATTATCATCGATTCGTTCCCCGGCCAAGAGGAATGGAATGCGGATGTGGTGGCGGCTATGGGCGCGGGCATTCAGTTGCGCCTGCCCGATATGGTGCCGCCTGCGGTGAACCATCTGCTGAGCGAACCGGCACAGTTGGATTTTATGCGGCAGCAGGCTGCCAAGATTGGGCGCGCTGATGCGGCTCTGCGAATTGCTGACATCATTGCCGGAACGCTGCGATCGCCCGAGCTCCAACCCACCGCTACCGCGTCCTCATCATCGACCCGTTGATTTATAAGGGTTGGGTTCTAGATATCTGTGGTTATGTCCATGCAGTCATCACCTGAATTGAAATCTCATTTGCAGTCCGATTTTTTATGGGGAGTAGCCACTTCTGGCTATCAGAGCGAAGGCGGCTATAACCAGCCGGGTCAGCCCCACAATAACTGGGCTTGGGCAGAGCATCATGCCTCTGTTATGCCGACGGGGGCCGCTTCCGGGTTTTGGCAACGCTATGCGCAAGACTTCCGCACCTGCGAGAGACTGGGGCTTAATGCCTTTCGCCTGGGACTAGAGTGGGCGCGCATTCAGCCCACAACGCAGGCCCAGCGTGGTGCGCCCCCCGCCTTTGATGCCGCCGCGTTAGATGCCTACAGCGATCGCATTGCGGCTTGCATTCAGCATGGGTTAGAACCCGTGGTAACGCTGCACCACTTTACCCACCCCGCTTGGCTGGGTATTGATGCATGGCTCTCAGAAGACACCGTGCCGCTCTACGTGAACTATGTGCGGACAAGCGTGCGCCACATCAATCGCCGCCTGATAGACCACTACCACCTGCCTCCCCTGCGCTGGTTTATCACCCTAAACGAACCGAATATGCTGGTTACGAGCAGCTATCTCAGTCGCCAGTTTCCGTCTAAAGAGTTGGGCGGTTTGGGGCTGATTCAGCGAGCCTATAACCACCTGCTGCTGGCCCATGTAGATGCTTACAATTGCATCCATGATATTTATGAGGAAGAGGGCTGGGCACGGCCCCAGGTGTCGCTTAACACCTATTGCAGCGATCTGTATTGGGCTGAGAAGGTGCTGTGGGATTTGCTTCTGGTTCCTGAGCGCGGGATCAAGCCTGCAGAGGTAAAGGACTATATTCACAGCAAGGCTGATGCACTGGAACTGGCGCTAGAGTCGGCGCTGCTGCCCTTTCGCAAGGATTTGCCCTACTACATCGGTCGGCTGGTGCATCGTGTTTCGAATGGGTTGGGGGCGCGTTCCTTTGATCTAAGCCAGTTTGAGCCACTGATGCAGGCGCTGAATGCGTCGCCCCGATCATCTGTCTGCGATTTTATTGGGCTCGATTACTATGATCCCTTTGTGGCTCATGTGTTTCGGCTGCCGCGCTTTACCGATTTTGAGTTCAAAAGCAAGGGTATTCGCTCGTGGCTGATGACGGGTATCACGAGCAAATGGTGGGACTGGCGGAGTCTGCCCGAGGGGCTGCACTTTTTCTGTCAGCACTATTCGCAAGATTTAGGCGATCGCCCCATCCTCATCGCCGAAAACGGCATGGCCCTACGCCGCCGCCCTGACAACAGCGTGGCCGCCCGCCGGAATGACCAGCTCCACCGCAGCAATTTTTTAGAACTGCATGTGGAGCAGGTGCAACGATTGCGACAAGATGGCGTGCCGATGCTGGGCTATCTGCACTGGTCACTTACTGACAACTACGAATGGGGATCCTATACCCCTCGGTTTGGGCTGTTTAGCATTGACTACACCCAGGGCACCGAACGCCTAGAGACAGACCATGTGGGCGATCGCCCGGCTGAAACCTATGCCCGCTTAGTGGCTGCTGCTCGCGCCAACCCATCAGGTGCACCCGTGCCGAATCGCAGATAGCGACCTCGACCATAGCGCTAGCTCAGCTTCATCGCTGTGTGAAGCAATGTCGAGGGCGGGGTGATCCCTATTGCCATCTCGCCAAATTTATCAATAATCGTAGGGAGTCATCGCTGTTGGGCGATCGCCCTGTATACCTTAAAGAACTAGCGTTAAAACAATGGGACTAAGTAACCAAATTAAAGATCAAGGTGCTGAAGCCAGTTTGACTGCAGATTGCGCCAAGCTCATCGATGAGCAGGTTGCCACCAAAGGCGGGCTGGGCGGCATGGCCATCAAGGCCACCTACGGCATTGTGAAAGGACTTGGCGCAAACTATGTGTCTGGTGCCATTGGTCGCCTGTTGCCTGATGTGCTGTCTGCGCTTGACCCCATCTGGGGCGAGGGTATTCAGGCTGGAGACCCAGTCACCTACCTGACACAGCATCGCGATCGCACGGCCGATGTGGTGCTGAGCGTCACCGATGCCCGCATCGAAAAGGCTAACAACGGCGTCGTTCGTGGCGCTTATAACAAGCTGCGCAAATCGGTGAAGGGCGATGTGGTTGAGGCGGTGCCCGATTTGGCCAAAATCATTGGCCAGCATGTGCAAAGCTAGCGTAAAAAGGGAGATTTGCTGCTTTTATGCAACAAATCTCCCTTTTTGAATGCTCAGACACCAGAAATGTTTATGCATGACAATCTAGCAGCCGTTACAGACAATCGGCTGCTAAAAGCCAACAATTCACAACCAGCCAATGCTTACCCCGCTAAACTTTCTACTGGGTGCCACTGACGGCTTTCTTCTACTGCCCGGTTCACCAGATTAAACATGTGGTGACAATGGTTGTCGCGCTTAAGCGGCAGCTCTTCGTTCTTAACGACGACATTCATTCGGACTTCTTGGTCATAGTCATAGGTCTTATCAATCAACACCTCAACCGTGACCAGCTTTGCATAAGAGACACGCCCGGGAATTTCACGCGCCACCATATAGTCATCGGCATCATAGATGATGTCGCAATGACACGATTGAAGGAGATTGCTCAGCAAATCTCTAAACGATTCTAGTGTGGTTGATACAGTGAATAAGCTGGTGTATCGAGCCATAATTAACCCCAAGCACGCATAGCGAATGCGACAAAATCTAATTTCAAAGATACAGGAAACAGCATGAACCACAGTTCACTATGACACAATCGGCGCAAACAGCACCCAGGTCTAAACTGCTTTGAACGTGTCCGAACATTCAAGAAACGATGACGTCTGTCATATCTGTAAACGTGAGATAGCAAACGCGTCTGCACATTACGTCGTAGACAGCTCATTTTTCCAAGCGAGGTGATTCAAGCGCTCTCTATTGCAAGTGCTGGTTGCGTCGGCGTAGACAAGACTCGTCACAACCTCAGGCGCATGGCTGCCGGGTGACGCAGAAGAAGCCAGCATAGCACTGTTCAATTCATTCACTGCCTGACGTCACAAACCCGGACAACTTGGCGTAAGGGATGAAAACGTGAGATAGACAGTAAACGCATCAGGTCGTGCACAAGAGCACCGCCGATGGTGAATCGCGTTAGAGATTAGAATCACAAATGCATAGACTGCATCTTAACTTGCGTTTATATTCCCATGCTCTTTCAGATGATGCAACCTTAGCACTATAGGATTTGATGAAACTATTGCAAAGTAAGGCGGGATTGAATGGCCGTGGTGTCTGATGGCGATCGCCCTTATTCTGAATCCGTTCGTGGAAAACTAATTGTGCTTGAGGGCGTGGAAGGAAGTGGCAAAACGACTCAAATGGCACGGCTTTGCCAGTGGCTTGACGTTGCCCTACAGACCCAGCCAGAGCTCCATAGACTAAAGACTGTGATTGCAACCCGAGAGCCCGGGGGAACCCCCTTGGGGGCCGAGATGCGGCAGGTGCTGCTGCACCCCATTGCACAGGAGCCGATGGCTGACCGGGCTGAGCTATTGCTCTATGCGGCAGACCGGGCTCAGCATGTAGAAACGCTGCTCAAGCCGCAGCTGACCCAGGGGCATCTGGTGGTGTGCGATCGCTCTACCGCGTCCACGGTGGCCTATCAGGGCTATGGGCGCGGACTAGATCTCGGTTTGATTGATCAGCTGAACACGATCGCCACGGGTGGGTTAGACAGCGATCTCACACTTTGGTTAGATCTTGAGGCAGAGGTTGGCTTGGCTCGAGCCCAGCGGCGTAGTCTCGCTGACCGCATGGAGCAAAATACCCTTGCCTTTCACCAGCGGGTGCAGCAGGGGTTTGCGGCCTTAGCTACCGCCCATCCCCACCGCATCGTGCGAATTGATGCGAACCAGTCTGAAGAGAAGGTCGCTGCATCGATTCAGCAGGTGGTTCAGCACCATCTAGCCCGGTGGTATGCGCCCTCTGGGGCGATCGCCCCTCACCCATAACCTTATCCCCCACGCTCATGCCCCTCCTTGGCCAGTCCCATGCGATTGAACTGCTCGCGAGCGCCCTTAAGCGCGATCGCATTGCGCCGGGTTACTTATTTGTGGGGCCAGATGGCGTGGGGCGGCGACTGGTAGCGACGTGGTTTGCCGAGCAATTGCTGGCCGGGCGAGCGCAATCTGCCACCCAGGTGACTCAGCAAATCCGCCAGCGCAACCACCCCGATTTGCTGTGGGTTGAGCCGACGTTTCTGCACCAGGGCAAGCGGCTGACGGCGGCAGAAGCAGCCGAGGCCGGGGTGAAGCGCAAAGCGCCGCCGCAGATTCGGCTGGAGCAAATTCGGGAGGTCGCTACGTTTTTGGGGCGTCCGCCGCTGGCCGCGGAGCGATCGCTCGTGGTGCTCGAAGCAGCTGACTCTATGGCAGAAGCCGCCGCCAATGGTTTGTTAAAAACGCTAGAGGAGCCCGGGCGTGCCACACTAATCTTGATTGCGCCCACGCTAGAGGCGCTGCTGCCGACGCTGGTGTCGCGTTGCCAGCGCATCCCCTTTGTACGACTTAGCGAGACGGATCTGGCAACGGTGCTGCAAAAGGCCGGCCAAGGAGAAATTTTGCAACAGCCTGAGGTGCTGCGGCTGGCGCAGGGCAGTCCGGGTGCGGCGATCGCCCATTGGCAACAGCTGCAGGCGATTCCGCCTGACCTGCTGGCGCAGGTGGCCCAGCCGCCCCAAACTCTCCGGCAAGCCCTGAGCCTCGCTGCGGCGATCCCCAAAACTCTGGATAGTGATGCTCAGCTCTGGTTGGTGGACTACTTACAGCACTGCTACTGGCGATCGCACCCTAGCCCTATTCTGTTACAGCAGCTCGAAACTGTGCGCCGCCATCTGCGCAGCTATGTGCAGCCTCGCCTTGCCTGGGAAGTGGCGTTTATGACCATGGCGCAGGGTCATCTGTGATAGCGTGCAAACGAATCCTAAATCTACATCGCCCATGCACGCCTACACTCCCCCCGAGCGCTTCTTTCCCTATCTCAGCTGGACGGATATCGACCAAATGCCCGATAAGGAAAATGTTGTGATTTTGCAGCCCATTGGCGCGATCGAGCAGCATGGCCCTCATCTGCCCTTGGTGGTGGATGCGGCGATCGCCAGCGCGGTGGTAGGCAAGGCGCTAGCGCAGCTTGATCCCGCAATCCCCGCCTACGCGCTGCCGACCCTGCACTATGGCAAATCTAATGAGCACTGGCATTTTCCAGGCACTGTCACCCTGTCTGCGACGACGCTAATGGCGCTGCTTACGGACGTGGGCGAAAGCCTGTATCGGGCCGGATTCCGCAAGTTTGCGTTGGTCAATGCCCATGGCGGGCAGCCTCAAGTGCTAGAAATCGTAGCGCGGGATCTCCATCAGGCCCACGTAGATTTTTTGGTGTTTCCCCTATTTGTGTGGCAAGCGCCCCACGTTGCAGGCCAGATGCTCTCTGCCAGAGAAAAAGAATTTGGCATTCACGCTGGGGATGCGGAAACGAGTGTGCTGCTGTCTCTGCTGCCGCAGCAGGTGAAGATGGAGCGAGCGGTGGCGGAATATCCTCATGGCTTGCCAGCCGACAGCCTGCTCAGCATGGAGGGTAAGCTCCCCTTTGCCTGGACGACTCGGGATCTGTCTCGAAGTGGCGTGTTGGGTGATCCCACAACGGCCACTCCCGAAAAGGGCGATCGCCTGCTGGCCTCTCTTGTCAACGGCTGGGTTGACGTAATCCACGACCTCTACAAATTTCGCCAACCTAGTGCTTACCGCCAGTCCTAACGACCGATTGAACATCGGGTCTAGCTCGTCGAGATCTAACTCCTAAAGAGAACCTTAAGTGATGACAGATGCGTGCTTAGGGTATTTAAATATGGTTAGAGTTATAGATCTAAAGTACTCAACATAGACTGTTTACCAAGTATTTCCAATTCTCATCCTTCCGCATGTTCCAGTAACTTCAGTAATGCAGACCGAGCAGTACAGGAACCCTTGGTAAATCCTTTCTCCTGCAAATAGCGAAGGGGGAATTAGAGTACGCAAGAGCTTTTAGAGTTTCTCCCACGCTTTGCAAGCGGAACGAGGGCTGAAAGCCAGGATAAGCGCAAGAATCAATAAAGGAGCTTTATTGCGAAAAATCTGGCTTATTTTCAATTAGGAATGCGGTAGTGTTCTAGACCCGTGTATGGATTGTCATATAGCTCGCCCGAATTCATAGCGATTGATGAACAGTCCAATCGCCGTGTCATGCATCAAGATAGATTTAGAGAAGCAAATGGTTTTGCGCGCTAATGATCCAGCGGCGGCGACGGCTAGTGCCCCGCCCCGCGCGGCGGTAGTGGCTCCGCCGACCCCAGTGTCACCCCCAATAGAGCCGATTGCCCCAGACACTCCAGAACCCCTAGAGGACACCCAAGCCGAATCAGCTCTGGAAGAACCCCCGCTCTCTGTCGAGGAAGACGCGCTCCCCAGCGAAGCGGAAGCCGCCGAAGTTACTGAAGAACTCCCAGACGATGTTGAACCAGAAACCGTAGCCGCTGAACCTACAGAATCTCAGGCTGAGCGGCTACGCGACCTGCTGCAGCGGCTGCGCGAGTCCCCAGCAGACACAGGCAACCGCACCGCCACCGCACCCACCGAGTCCGCTACCGCTGGAGAAGGAACCGTTCCCGATGCGCCTGCGGGCGACAGCCCTGGAGTTGCGGCAGCGCCTTCAACCTCCAACGGCAGCAGACAGGGGCAGGGGTCTCGCACCATCGCCTGTCACAACTGCGTTCGCTCCCGCTATCCCCAGAGCGCCCTGGCCGGCAGTGTGACCCTCACCCGCTCCAGCGGCAATGCCGAAATCGACCAGGCCGCTATCCAGGCTGCTAGAAACTCCCGCTTTCAACCCATCACGGGTGGTGCCAGCGTTCCCATTGAATATGACCTGACCACCGAAGGGTCGCGCCGCAACCGCAATGCCCGCCGCCGAGGTGAGCGCCAGGTAGTGGACGTACCTTCTGAGCCAACCCCTACCGCTGAGACGGTGGACACGCCCCCCGCTGCGGCCACATCTCCGAACTCTGATCCCTCCGCAGATGGTGCTGATGACGCACCTGTAGCGCCTGCAACGCCATCCGCTGCTTCAGATCCTCCTGAGACAGATGCCTCTGTTTCAGAGCCCGATCCCTCAGAGCCAGATCCCTTAGAGAGAGAGCCTGCGATCGCTCCAGAACCTACCCCGACGCCCCCAACGGCACCGAACCGAAACAACCCAACGCCAGCGCCGGAACCCGCTCCTTCCCCGGCTGAGCCCACGCCCGCCCCACCTGAGCCGCCAGCGATCGCCCCTCCCGTTACGCCTCCAGTCCCAGTAAGTCCACCGCCAGCTTCGGCTGCTCCTCCCCCGGCTCCAGTAAGTCCACCGCCTGCTCCAGTGGCACCCCCACCAGCTCTAACAAGTCCGCCGCCTGCTCCGGTGGCACCCCCACCAGCGACCGAGTCAGGAGAATGAAACCAGCACCGTGACTACCCATTGAGTTGGGGTCACTCCAAATGAGCTTGATGGGCACCTCTAGGAACTCAACCTTGGATAGGCTCGGCGGTGGGCAATGGTGGAGCGGGCGCGACTGTTGCCCTAGCAAAACGCTGCCAGCACGATCACTGCGCCAACCAGTTGTACGAGTGTTAACGTCTGGTTGAGAAAGGCGTAGCCAATCAGGGTGGCGACTACCGGACTCATTAACCCTAGGGCGGCCACAGCCGAGGTCTGGAGCTGTCTATGGTTTTTGATCTTATGGATTCGTTAATCTGCCCACAACCTTTAAAGAACCTGGTTGCTGCCATTGTGTGGAAGGTTGAAGACAGTTACTGGGGATATACCGGCTATGGCGACGATTACTGTTGAGGAAATGCAATACAAGACCTACGTTCTGTCAGACGACACGACCCATGCGCAGGTCAGCGTCGTTCCTGAGCGAGGCGGCATTGTCACCAGTTGGCAGGTTCAGGGGCAGGAAATTTTCTACCTAGAGGCTGAGCGTTTCAAAGACCCCACCCTTTCAGTGCGCGGCGGCATCCCGATCCTATTTCCCATCTGTGGCAACCTGGCTGAGGACAGCTATACGCTCGATGGGAAGACTTACCCCCTTGTCCAGCACGGCTTTGCCCGGACGCTGCCCTGGGACGCTACCCAACACTCCACTGACGATGGAGCCAGCGTCACCGTTACGCTCAAGAGCAACGACAGCACCCGCGAGGGCTATCCCTTCGACTTTGAGCTGAACTACACCTATACACTGAGGGGCAATACCCTCGAGCTGCGCCAGCGGCACACTAACCACTCGGATGCTCCAATGCCCTTTTCTACGGGCATCCATCCCTACTTTGCGGTAGCCGACAAGAGCAAGTTGACGATTGAACTGCCCTCAACCCAGTATCAGCTCAAGGGCGACGCTACAGTTCATTCGTTCGGCGGTACTTTTGACTTTGACCAAGACGAAATCGACTTCTCGTTCATTGACCTGACTGGGCAGACAGCTACGGTCATCGACGGCGATCGCCAGCTCAAGCTAACCGTTGGGTTCGATGCCCATTACTCCACCCTGCTGTTCTGGACGGTGAAGGGTAAAGACTTCTACTGCCTAGAGCCCTGGACTGGCCCCCGCAATGCCATGAATACCGGCGACCATCTCTTAACCGTAGCCCCCGGCGACACGCTAGAAACATTCATCACTATGACGGCAGAAGTAGACTAAGCCGGAGTGTGTTTTCCTCCCTGTCCCTTGCATTAGATCCTGGTACGGCAAACACATCGCATCGCAGGGCGGCACTATGCTGCAATTCTGGCTAAGGTTCATTCACTCTACCTCTAGGAGCCATTACTTAGATGTGCCCAATGAACAGAGGCGGTTGTGGAGTTGCACGTTAGCAGAATTTCTAGCTGATCAGGATTTTGGCGATCGCCCGTTTCTGGCTAGTGGAAATGCCCCGGCGGCGGGCTGGAGGTAATGATTGCTATTTCCTGCAGAAGCCTGATTTTCTAAAGAAGCTAGATTACGTTTCTATGCTTCTGCTCTGTTGCTCTGTTCCTTGGGCTTGTGTATAGCCTTGGTAAAGCCCCTAGGAATCTGCGGGCTAATGCGGTTGCCCATCGACTCGCAGATTCCTCAACTGGCAGCTTAGCGCTTGACCTGGGGGGTAACGCCTTTGCTTTCGACGCAGCTTAGGTAGGCGACTTCAGTTTTGCCGAGTTTGTAGTCGTCGTAGTTGTCTTTGATGTCAAAGACTTTTTCTAAAAAGTCATTCTGCGACTCTTGCAGGGCGCGGTCGAGGTTGCCTTGGCTAAGCTCTTTGGGCAAACATTGCACCATGGCGGTTAAGTCAGTGCCATCGGGGGCAATGTAGCGCTTAGCGGCGGACGAGTCGGCGGCGTAGGCAGGAGCAACAAACAGGCTAGAGCTGAGCCAGAGCAGTCCAGCAAATAGAGCTAGCGCCAGACGCTGAGCAACGTCACGGGTAAAAAGTTGAAAAGTTGACATGGTGATTGAACCAGTAAAAGAGCATTGCAGCTTCATTGTAAACAATTAAAAATTATTTAGCTAAGTTGCCCGGTTAAATGATAGGAAAAACTGACTCAGCATGAACTTCTTGTGGCTTAAGTGGGTCAGGGACTCGCAGGAAAATACGTACCTGCTGATTAGACTGTCTCCCTGCGGGAGACGCTGCGCGTTGGCAAAGCCTGTCCGAAAGACAAACGACTGCGCTCAGCCCTCGCTCACTGACAGTTGAGCAACGTCGAAACCGGGCCACCTGGCACATCATTAACTCGCAGATCCCTCTCTAGTGATGGGGGCGATCGCCTGTTAAAACTGAATCATAATGCTGTAAGCATTCCTGATAACAGTGAGGGCTAGTGACGACGTGAATAGCGCTGTTTTGTCTTGGTTATGGCTTTTGGCAGCGTCGCCAACGACTGCCCCAGAGAAAACCAAACTAGAGACGGCTCTGGAGTTTATGAACAGCAATCCCTATATCGGCTGGGGTATTGCTGTTTTTGTGTTGCTAGCGATGGCTACTGCTGCGATCGCCAACTGGACAGGCAACCTCACTAAAATCAGCGAGAACATCAAGAAAATTTGGCCGTTTGAGAAGGCCAAAATTACAGATGAGCAGCGCAACGCCCTGCTGCAGGATCTCAACAACGTAGTGTTGCAAGAGGTGACAGAACGCCTTGCTCAATCACTGCACCACCGCATTCAGATGGATTTGAGCCGAGAACTCCAAATGCGACGTGTGGGGCGATTTGATGAACCTCAACCGCCTCAACCGGCTACAAGACTCAGCTCACGATTGTTTAACCCCTTTTCTGCCTCTCCCGCGTCTGCTGATTCTGCGACACCAATTGCCGATACCCGCTCTACCCAAAAACTGTTTGAGCATCCAGAGATCCATCGGCGCTTACTCATCTTGGGCGAACCCGGTGCCGGGAAAACGACGGAAGTATTGGCGCTGGCGAAAGACTTGCTGCAACAAGCGCAATCGGCTAACGATCATCCCATTCCTATCATCTTTGAGTTGTCTGCTTGGTCAGCTAAGCCGAATAAAGGGCTGGCTGACTGGTTCATAGAGCAACTCAAAGATAAATATGACATTCCTGTAGACGTGTCTAAGCCTTGGATTGACCACAACAAAATCTTGCCGCTCCTCGATGGGTTGGATGAACTCCGGCGCGTTGAGAGTGCCGATGGAGCAACCTCGGCAGAATTAGACCGACAGCATCAGGCTCAGCAGATTCGCTGTATCCGTGACATCAACGCCTACCTGGATACGCATCCCCAAGCGTCGCTTGTGGTGTGTTGTCGGCGAAAAGAATATGAGGCGTTAGAGCACCAGGGCGAAAAGCTGAGGAGTTTGAAGGGTGCAATCTACCTTCAGGCGCTGAGTGATGAGCAGATTGAAGAGCACTTTCAAAAATTGGAGCGACCACACCTATGGTTAGCCCTAAAGGATTAGCCGGAATTACTCGAACTCGCCCGGTCGCCCTTATTTTTGCTGATGTTGGTTGTAGTCTACCAAGGACAAACCATTCAAACTAAGGAGCAACTCCTAGATGCCTATATTGATAAGCAGCTTGCTGACTTAAATAACCAGGGGGCCTATCCACCAAGTCAATCGCCTAGCGCAGCTCAGGCGCTTCACTACCTCAGTTGGCTGGCTCTCAAGCTCCGAGAAAACGAAAAAACCGAATTTTTGATTGAGCACCTGCAACCGTCGTGGCTAGATCGTGAGGGCGATCGGTTGTTGTATCAGTGGGGAGTTGGGCTGATTTCCGGACTAAGTTTTGGGCTGAGTTTCGGGCTGAGTTCTGGGCCGAATTTCGGGCTGAGCTTCGGGTTGCTTGGCGGGCTGATTGTCGGGCTGGTTTTCGGGCTGAGTTCCGGGCTGAGTTTCAGGCTGAGTGATATTCGTCTTATCGAAAAACTGACTTTTTCGTGGCAAAAAACCCGCATCAACCTAACTCTTGGACTGATTTCCGGGCTGATTTCCGGGCTAATTTTCGGGCTGATTTTCGGGCTGATTTTCGGGCTGTTTGTTGGGCTGAGTTTCGGGTTGCTTGTCGGGCTGCTTGTCGGGCTGACTGACGGGCTAAGTGGTTCTGAATTACAAATTAGGGAAAAGAAAGTTCCCAATCAAGCTTTTTGGCGCTCTCGGAGTTTGGTACTACGTTTTGTGCTGATTTTCGGGCTGCTTTCCGGGCTGATTTTCGGGCTGCTTGTCGGGTTGCTTGGCGGGCTGCTTTCCGGGCTGATTTTCGGGCTGATTTTCGGGCTGTCAAATGGACTAGATGCTATTGTCCAACATGTAGTTTTACGGGCTATCCTCATTTCCTCTGGCTTTTCCCCCAGAAATTACAGGCTTTTTATGGAACACGCTGAAACCCATCGTTTTATTCTGCGGGTTGGGGGGCGCTATCGCTTTGTGCATGACTTGTTGCGAACGCGCTTTGCCGAGCGATATCAACCTCAGCACAGAAGTCCTGAAGCCTAGAGATCAGTGGGCGCTGTCTCATCCAAAACCATGACCTGAATACCATTGCCCTGACGACAGCAACCTGTCTTTGTCAGGCTCTAATTTGTGGGGTTACGTAAGGGGATTGTTCTGCCAGGACGCGGGTTTCGCCGAAATGTGGTGTTGAGTCGCAGCATCCGTGCCGTAAGATCAGAGCTTATCGGCACTTGTTTAGAATGACTGGCGATCGCCCTCATCGTTATGCCTTCTTAGCTATTCCAAAATTCCCATGTCTCTCTCCCAGGAAGCCATTCTGACTCTAGCCAGCCGCCACGGTTTGACCTTAAACCCAGCCTCATTGCAGACCAACGAGTCAGGGCTAGATTTTCAAGTGGCGATCGCCCCGACGAAGGAAGGTGCCTCCTGGCTGCTGAGAATTCCCCGGTCATCAGCTAGCACTAATTTATAGAACCAAAAACTAGCAATAATCCTTAGCGGAGCCGCTGACGGAGCCAAAAATCGAGCAGGGGCAAGGCAATGCGGTAGCCAAACTGGGGGCCATAGATCAGACCCTTTTGCTCCAGACTGGTGAGGGCACCCTGCAACCCGCCCCCCCGTGAGAGCTGGTGCTTTTTGATGTAGGCACTGGCCTGGGGGCTGTCGGTGGGGTCGAGGGCCAGGCTTTCGAGCACGCGGGCCTGAGTGGGGGGAAGCAGCAGCAGCAGCGCCTCAAAGGTGACACTTAGGTCTTGCACCAAGGCGAGCATGGCGCTGTGCACCTGGTGCGCCTGGATCAGCCCCGGCGGGTCAGGGGCGATCGCGCTACAGATCAGCCACAGGCGCTGGGCCAGGGTCAGCGCATCTTTCGTATGGCCCTGCACGTAGCTCAAAAATAGCTCCAGCGCCTGGCTGTCGGGGTAAAATTTAAGGTCCGCCGTCGCCAGGGTGCCAATAATCCAGGGCTGCAATTCAGCATCCCTGAGCGGCGCGAGGGCAATCACCGGCAGGTGGCTAGCGCTCATCCAGGGTTCGGCCACGGTGGCTACCAGGGCGTAGCTCACGCGGCTCTGGCGCTCAATCTCCTGGCGCAGATGACTCTCCCACTTCCCCTGGCGATCCCACGAGCGAATGTGCGGAAAGTTGTGAAACACAATGACCACCTGGCAGTTTAGCCACTCTGCCAGGTGCTGCGGCAGCGCCAGCAACCCCTCAAACAGAGGCCACTCTTTACCAGGGGTTTTAGGCCAGACCAGCTGCGACTGGGGGGCGAGGCTCTGGTCAAGGGTCAACGGCTGCTCTAGGCTCCACTGCTGAATTTTGGCGATTTCTTCCGGCGCCCCAAAGGTGCCGATTAAGCCATCGGCTAGAAAGCGGAGAAACTGGCCCGCATTGCGGCAGCGCAGAAAGTCGATTTCTAGACAGCGAGCACCGACCTGCTGGGCGGCATTCCAGATCAGCGTGCGCCGCCCAATGCCCGGCACACCGGTAATGACAAAATCACTGTCCTGGCGGAGCAGCGTGCAGACCTGCTGCATCTCGTTTTCACGAAAAATTACCGACTGGGGTACGACGGGGCTAAGCATTAAATTTTGCGTCTACACTATTTTTTAGTGCTATAAAGTTTATCTAAGCACTAAAAAATAGTGGCAGCTACGTTCTGGAGGTTAAATAGCACCTGTGGTTTACAGTACACGTTCTAGCTCTGGCTTGGGCGATCCGCCGCACCCCGCCTCTAATCAATGGCATACCCTCAGCCCCGAGCGGGCGATCGCGCTGTTAGAAAGCAGCCCCCAAGGGCTCAACTCCAGCGAAGCCGAGCACCGGCAGCAGGTCTACGGCCCCAACGAGCTTCAGGAGGGGGCCACCCGCAGCCCCTGGGAAATTTTGTGGGACCAGTTCAAAAACATCATGCTGCTGATGCTGATTGCGGTGGCCCTGGTGTCGCTGGTGCTGGATCTGCGCCAGGGGGGCT
>JBGTOF010000040.1:0-2116 GCA_041742695.1 Elainellales cyanobacterium
TGCGATATTGACGCATCATTCATCAGTCTAAACACCCCCAAAACGTTAGCCCAGCGCCATCGCGATTCACAACCGCATATTCATCTATGGCAGTCGATCGGATGCGATCGCCCAGCTTACGGATGCGATTAGCACACTGGGCATAGCGTATGAGTTCGTGGCTCTGCGGCTAGGATTCTGCCACGGCGATAGGGCGCTGTTCGATAGTATGGTCTGCTTCGAGGAAGAGATCCTTAAGTTGGTTTAATAAGGCGGCGGGAGCCGTGGCCCAGAGGCCGCGCTGATGTGCTTCGAGCAGGCGCTCGGCCATATCGCGCTGTGCCCATGGGTTGGCCTGCTGCAAAAAGGCCTGCACTGTAGGGTCGAGTAGATAGGCCTGAGTGACCCCTTCATACATAAAGTCAGCCACGCAGTGGGTAGTGGCGTCGTAGGCAAAGAGGAAATCAAGGGTGGCTGCCATCTCGAACGCGCCCTTATAGCCGTGGCGCATGGCTCCGGCGATCCACTTGGGGTTGACCACGCGCGACCGGTAGACCCGCGCAATTTCGTCTTGGAGCGATCGCACTTTGGGCTGAGCGGTTTGGGCATTGTCGCCAAAGTAAAGCTGAGGAGCTTGGCCCGCAGAGGCTTTGACCGCCGCTGCCATGCCGCCTTGAAACTGGTAATAATCATCCGAATCTAGCAAATCATGCTCGCGGTTATCTTGGTTTTGCAGCACAATTTGCATGTGCGCTAGCCGCTGATCAAACGCTTCAGATGCGGGCTGGCCCTCGGCGTTGCGGCCATAGGCATAGGCGCTCCAGTTGATATAAGCCTGCGCCAGATCTGCCTCGGTGTCCCATTGTTGGGATTCGATTAGCCCTTGCAGTCCTGCGCCATAGGCACCCGGCTTCGAGCCAAAGATGCGGTAGAGCGATCGCCGGGCTGCATCCTCCATCGCCAGCCCCTGCGCCCGCCACTGGGCCTGCTCTTGGGCGGCTCGCGCCGCTAAGGGATTTTGCTCTGGGGGCTCATCCAATGCCGCCACCGCTGCCACGGCACTGTCGAATAAGTCAATCAAATTAGGAAACGCATCGCGGAAAAACCCCGAAATCCGCAGCGTCACATCCACACGCGGGCGTCCCACAATTGACAGGGGCAGAATTTCAAAATCCACCACCCGCCGCGACACGCCATCCCAGACGGGGCGCACTCCCAGCAGCGCTAGAGCTTCGGCTATATCATCGCCGCCGGTTCGCATCATAGAGGTGCCCCACACCGACAGCCCCAGGGTTTTGGGATACTCGCCCTGCTCTTGGGTATAGCGCTCTACGAGAACTTCTGCGGCCTTGCGCCCTAAGTCCCACGCGACTTCGGTGGGAATGGCGCGAATGTCTACTGAGTAGAAATTGCGGCCCGTTGGCAATACGTCAGGTCGTCCCCGGGTGGGCGCACCCGAAGCACCGCTGGGCACATAGCCGCCGTTCAGCCCGTGGAGCAGGTTTGCCAGTTCTTGATCCGTTTGACGCAGTGCCGGAAGGAGGCGATCGCCCACCCATGCCAACTCGTGCTGGGTGGCGGGGCCAAGCTCTGGCCCATCGTGTAACGGATTGCTGGGCTCTAGCAGGTGCTCCATCAGCGCTGCAGCGTAGTGTTCAAGCACGTCCACCACATCTCCCACAATGCGGCAGGGCTGAAGCCAGTCGTGCAGATGAGGATACGCGGATGGCTCAAACGCAGCCCCCAACTCTGCCGTCAGCGGGTCCAGATCCAACTGCCAATCTTGGGCGATCGCCCGGGTGAGTCCTAGGCGCTGAGGGCTGGGGTTGCGGGCGATCGCCACGAGCAGATCTCGCAGTTGCCGCCCGTCTGGGCAGCGCCCCAGAATATGCAGCCCATCGCGAATCTGCGCCTCCTTTAGCTCACACAGATAGCCGTCGGCCTGCTGCAGCACTTGGCTGAGGCTTTCGCCCTCTGGCAGCAGATCCGTCAGCCCCAAATCGTGCAGCAACCCCTCCTGCAAAATTAGCGCCGACAGCCGCTCGGTGACCGCAGGCAGGCGCACCGGATCAAGGGTTTGCGCCTCATAATATTCATCAATCAGCCCCTCAAGCTGGTGCAGGTTGCCGTAAAGTTC
>JBGTOF010000045.1:0-13905 GCA_041742695.1 Elainellales cyanobacterium
TTTATCGTTCTCGGTTAAAGCTATGCAAACGGCGATCGCTCCTTCTCTCGGCACGACCTGGCAATGGCGCGGGCAATCTATTTATTACGTTAAGGCGGGTCCTGCTCAAACCGGAAAGCCCCCGCTTCTGCTGGTGCACGGCTTTGGCGCATCCACCGACCACTGGCGGAAAAACATCGCAGAACTCCAAGATGAGTTTGAGGTATGGGCCATCGACCTGCTTGGATTTGGGCGCTCGGCCAAGCCTAATTGGGACTACAGCGGGCTGCTTTGGCGGGATCAACTGCACGACTTTATTACCGAAGTTATCGGACAGCCCGTAGTGCTGGCGGGCAACTCCATTGGCGGGTATGTCGTGCTGGCGATGGCGGCTCAATATCCCCAGTCAGCCAACGGACTCATATTGCTAAATCCTGCCGGGCCGTTTACGGAGGTGGCTGAGCGCCCGCAAACCAACACCGTGCGGAACTGGGTCGGAACAGTGGCGCGATCGCTCCTGTTGCAGCCATTGCCCAGCCGACTGCTGTTTAACTACCTACGGCAAAAATCCACCATCCGCAAAACTCTGAAAAATGTCTATCTCGATCATTCTGCCATCACAGAGCAACTGGTAGACGACATCCACCGTCCGGCACTCGACCCCGGCGCGGCACAGGTGTTTGCGGCTGTCTTTAAAGCGCCTCAAGGTGAAAAGAATGACCTATTGCTGAAGCAGGTGCAGTGTCCGCTGCTCATGCTGTGGGGTGAACAAGACCCCTGGATGCGGCCTCGTCAAGGCGGGGCGCTGTATCGCAAACACTACCCCAGCCTAACCGAGCACTATCTGCACGCGGGGCACTGCCCCCACGACGAAGTGCCCGGCCAAGTCAATGCGCTCATTCGGGAGTGGATGCATCAGCACATGACTTCGCCTGAGCAGACTCCCTAGCGACCATCCCCCTAAAAAACTATCTCCTCGTTCCAAGACAAGGGTTTAGATCGAAAGAATCAGCCAAACGAAAAGGGATGCAGCATGAGGCCGCATCCCTTTCTTTGTATTGCAACCGATAGGTTGCTTAAGTCAATTTGAACTCGATATGGGGCGATCGCTCTTGCATCATACCGGCGTTGCGGTGGGGCGCTGGCGATCTTGCCGAATTAGGAAAAAGCCCGCCGCTATCCAAAAAATTAACAGACTTCCGGTAATGGCCAGCACAGGCATGAGCCCTAAGCGCGCCACCAGCGCAGGCGCAGCCGCAGTAAATAAGCCCCCACCCACAATTGGTTCAAAGAACAACTGCTTATAGGCAAACCCTTCAAAGGCTCCTGTGCTGTTGTCAGGGTCTACCATCCGCAGCAGCAAAATGCCTGTGGCAGTCACGCCCATCGACTGGCCGAAATCGCCCAGCCCTTTTTCAAACCATGAGGTAGGAAAGATGCGCGGCGCCCACCAGAGGAAGATCAGCACATTCCACGAGATGCCGACCACACTCAGGATCAGGAACACGGCCAGATTGCCGCCAATCACCTGAAGTGAAATAGAGGCGATCGCCGCTGCCACGACTACATCCAGCGCAACACCTGCAATATTTTGCACCATCGAGCGGATGATCAACGCGCTCAGCCCCAGCCGATTCAAGATGGATTGGGTGATAATGCCCCCAATCAGCGCCATGGGAAACAGCGGCACAAACTGCAGCACGGCAAAGCCGCCCTCACCGCCCCAAGTCACAGATTCGACCCACTGGAGCGCTTCTAGAATCAGCCAACCAATGGCGATCGCCATGCCCACAATGGCGAAATTGATCGACAGCGGATCGATCAATAGATTGCGCAACAGGCGCGCCCGCTGCCGCCGAATCTCGGGTGTTTCTGCCATCACATTCAAATCTGGGATTTCTTCGGGTTCGATCACCGCTCGATTCATCGCCCCCACATGGCCCTTCCGCCGCCCCCAATCGGCCAGCGCCGTCCCGAGGATAATACCCGAAACAATCCCCACCGTTGCCAAGCCTATTGCCAAGTCACCGCCATCGGCATAGCCCAGTTCAGTTAGGGTTTCGGCCATGCCGCCCGCCGTACCATGTCCGCCTTCAAACCCAATTTCGATGAGGCAAGCGGCGATAGGGTTAACCCCAAACAGCGGCCCCAACACCAGCAGTGTCGCCAAAATACCGACGACATATTGCCCCCAAGCCAGGGTTTGACCAAACACGACCTGCGGGGCAGCCCGTCGCCAAATATCACGCGGGGGCGGAATGGTTTCGCCTAGAAACAACCCCGCAAACACAATGTTGATGAACACCCCCGGCGCTTGCGACCACACCGTGCGGATATCTTCGGTGAACACCCCACCCGCCAACAGCGTGTCTTCTCCGGCAATGGCTGTGGCGATCGCCCCTAGCACCTGGGGGCCCAGCAATAGCCCTAACGCGCCTGCCAAAATCGACGCAGGCAAATAGAGTCGTTGAAATAATCGAATTTTATGCTTAAGGTATCGCCCTGCTAGCAGCAACAGTGCCAGCAGCACGAAGGCAAATAGAGCAGTTCGTAAGTTAAACACAGATTCCTCCTAACCATAACGGCAATGAGTAACAGCTGGGATGAGTCTCAGCATTTACACGGAGCTATTCGCTATATAGCCCTTTATTAAGGCAGGAAGTGGTAGCTCAAGGCACAGGTTCGCCAGGAACTGTTACATAGACAACAAAAATAAGTCAGTAACTCATCTGAATTAAAATTCAGCCTACATTCCACCCACCCTAACTGCGTCGCCCGCGATGGAAACAGCACAGATCGCTGTATTTAGCGATTGAGAAGGAATAAAGATTAACCCTTGGTCTTGAGCAGGCATCGCACTATAAAACGTTGCGACCTCGAGCGAAATTCCCTTAAATTTGTCTGGGAATTTTAACTAGGCACGGGAATCTTAAATAACGCGAGTTCGACAGCACTGTTCCAGCCCTGCGCTGCGGGGCTAGAACAATAGCTACCCCGTGCTGCCCGCGTCGTGAGCAGCACGAGTTTAGGGATTTGCCGAACTGAGGTTTGCTACAAAGTTAGCGGCCAGAGCAGGCAGTCAAACGCCAATTCTGAGCCCCGATCTCTGAGTCCCGATCTCTAAGCCTTAAGCCCTCAGGAACCAGCAGGCGCAGACCCTTCATTGCAGGTGCCACCCAGGGCATTCACAATGGTGCAGGTGTTGCTCACAAACATGGCCTGGTAGGTCGGAGCAGGAGAACTCGCATCACCTGGCCCTTCGGCAAACAGCGGGCGATTGGCCACCTCTACGCCAGCATCTTCGGCCAGCGCTTTGATTAACTGCTCATTAGTGGTTTGCTCACTAAACACGGCAGGCACGCCTGTCTCTTTTACCAAGTCCACTAGTTCTGCCATGCGAGTGGCCGAAGGTTGGGCATCCGTGCTCAAGCCTTCGATGGTGCCTGCGACTTCAATATCGTAGGCATCAGCAAAGTATTGGAACGAGTCGTGGGCCGTCACCAACTTACGCGAGTTAGCCGGAATGGTCGCCACTTGCTGGCGGATCCAGTCGTCAAGCTGGGTTAGGTCGGCGGCGATCGCCTCTACTCGTTCTGTGATGACATCCGCCTGATCAGGCACTAAAGCGGCAATTTCTTCACCAATCACACGGGCCATACTCGCCCCGTTCTGCGGGTCTTGCCATACGTGAGGGTCAGGCTCTAGCTCACTCGAGGCCTGACTGGGTTCATGATCGTCATCATCAGCATGATCAGAGCCGTGGTCATCGGATGCATGGTCCTGATCCTCAGCAACATCGCTATGGCCGTGATCGTCGTTATGACCATGATCGTGCTCGTGGGGAGCGTCCATCAGCGGATTGGGCACCGCCACTTCAGCCACTGCAATTTTGGGGGCGTCATTTTCAGTAGCGGCGATCATTTGCTCCAATCCAGATTCGTAGTTATATCCGGTGTAGAGCACGAGCTGTGCGTCTTCGATCGCCCGTCGATCGGTGGGCGTTGGCTGGTACACATGCGAGTCAACGCCAGGCTCAACCAGGCAGGTGAGATTAATCGCATCTTGGGCAATTTGGGTAGCTAAGTCGCACAGTAGCGCAGACGTCGCGACAACGCTGGGGGCATCGGCGGCGGCATCGGCGGCATCGGTCGGGGCTTGGGACTGGGGCGAGGGGCTGCACGCGGCTAAACCCAGCGCGATCGCCATAAAGGCGCTTTGCCAAACGCGTTGGCATGACAGGTAAAACTGCATGGCGAAGGAACCTCTCTGATATACTCGTTTATTGTGATTGATATTTGAGAACGGTTATCATTTCTATTTAGGTTGCTATGCTAAAGGTTCACAACCTATCTGTCAATTACCGGGGGGCAGAGGCGCTTAACAGCATTTCTTTGGCGATTCACGCGGGGGAACTCGTGGGGCTGATTGGCCCCAATGGAGCCGGCAAAAGCACCCTGCTCAAAGCGCTGCTGGGGTTGGTCGCAACGCATGCGGGTCATGTGCTGTTTGAGGAACGGCCGCTAGTTCACCAGCGGCAGCGGGTCGCCTATGTGCCGCAGCGATCGCAAATTGACTGGGACTATCCAGTGACAGCGTGGAATGTGGTGATGATGGCGCGGACGGTGCGGACGGGTTGGCTGCGATCGCCCAATCCCCGATCGCACCAAGCAGTCGAAGCGGCCATGCAGCGGCTAGGCATTTGGGAGTTGCGCGATCGCCAGATTGGTGAACTCTCGGGGGGGCAGCAGCAGCGGGTCTTTTTGGCACGGGCGATCGCCCAAGACGCTGACCTTTTCTTTTTTGATGAACCCTTCAATGCCATCGACAAAACCACCGAGGCGGTAATTCTTGACCTGCTCGCAGAACTCAAAGCACAGGATAAAACCGTGCTGGTGTGCAGCCACGAATGGGGACAGGCGCTCAATCGCTATGATCGACTGCTGCTGCTCAATCAGCGGTTAGTGGCCGATGGCGACCCGCAACAGGTGATGACGTTGGATAATATTCAGCGAGCCTATGGCGAAAATTTGCAGCCCAGCGCGCGCCCCGCTGAAATGCCGTTTTTCTGCTGACCTTTGTTTGATCTTTGCTGCCCAAATGTGCTGGTGGGCAAGCGTTTGAACTGCGCCTGCAAAGCGCAAGTTCATTCAAGACTTCGACCCTCGAATCAAGAGTTTAACCCTTAAAGTTAGGCAGCGATCGCTCCGTTTGTCTTTTTGCCTGCGTTTGCAAGACCCTGCACTGACCTCGCGTTATGCTCGACTGGCTGCTCGATCCTCTCGGTTATCAATTCATGCGGAATGCGCTGGCCGTGGGTCTGCTGGTTGGCGTTCTGTGTCCTATTGTAGGCAGCTATCTCATTGTGCAGCGCATGGCGTTGTTGGGGGATGTGATTGCCCATGCGGTGCTGCCGGGGTTGGCGATCGCCAACTTCCTTCGCTTTAACATCTTGCTGGGTTCGTTTGTGTCGGGCATTTTCAGCACGGTTTTAATCGCGTGGATTCGCACCCAAACCCGCGTCAAGGTCGATGCCGCCATGGCACTGACGTTTTCGTCATTCTTTTCGCTGGGGGTACTGCTGCTGCGCGTGCTAGGCAGCCGCCTCGACCTGATGGCGATTTTGTTTGGCGATATCCTCAGCGTGTCGCGGGCTGATGTGGGGCGATCGCTCTGGGTCACGCTGCTGCTGCTGCTGCTGGTCAAGCTGTTTTATAAAGAATTGCTGTTCTATACCTTCGACCATGCCGCTGCTGAAGCCGCGGGTTTGCCGGTGCAAGCCATCTACTATGGCATGATGGCGGCCATCACCATGACCATCATCGTGGGAATGCAGACGGTAGGCGTGGTGCTGGTAATTGCGCTGCTGGTGGGGCCTTCCACTACCGCCTACTTGCTGGTTAAGCAGCTCCATCACATGATGATGCTCGGGGCCATATTGGGGATGGTTTCTTCGGTCGGCGGTATGTATGCGAGCTACTACTTGGATGTGCCCTCAGGCCCAGCGATCGCTCTCACCTCATTCGCATTTTTTATGCTGGCGCTGCTGTTTAGCCCCCGTCAAGGCATTTTGACGCGCCGCCGCCCTGTTCGCAAACCCTGAACGCAAATCGCGCTAGTGCCGCGTTTGGTCTGCCCAAGGCGTGAGAGCCCGCGACAGCGCCTTTAGCCCATAGTCAATGAGCAGGCCAATCAGCCCAATCAGCGCAATGCAAAACAGCACCTTGTCGGTCTGTAAATAGCGCTGCGACTGGATGATCTTGAACCCCAGTCCACTCTTGGCGGCGACCAGTTCCGCAATCACCAAATAGTTCCACGCGCCCGACACATTCACTCGCAGGGTATCGAGAATGCTGGGGAACGTGGCCGGCAAAATCACCCGAAACAGCACATCGCGGCGATCGCCCCCCAGCGTATAGGCCACATTGATCATGTCATTGGGGATAAACTTCACCGCATCCGCCACCATAACCGCGTTGTAGAGCACCACGCCCAGAAAAATAATCAGCACCTTCGCATCTTCGCCAATGCCCACCCAGATCACAATCAGCGGCACAAACGACATCACTGGCATGTAGCGCACCGTGCCCACAATCGGCGCAAATACGCTCTCCATACTGTGGAAGGTGCCCATCGCAATGCCCATCGCTACGCCCACGACCGCCGCCAAGGCAAAGCCCCCCGCCACCCGACCGCAGCTCACCCACACATCCCACAGCAGGTTTTCGCGCGTTAGCATTTGCCAACCCGCCTGCAGCACCCGCGTCGGCGTCGGCAAAAACAGCGGCGGCACCCATCCGCCATAGCTCACCACCGACCACAGCACTAGCGGAATCGCCAACGACACCCCAATCAGCAGCAGCGACAGCCAGCGAGGAAACCCCTGGCGAATGCTCCAAAAGACTGAAGGCTTTAGATAAGCGCGCGGCGCAGATGGGGCGATCGCCGATTGCGAAAGGCTAGGCTGAATCATCTTCAATGCTCCAAAAGACCAATGCTCTACAAAGATCAAGGATCTGCGTGATCGCGTTCTAACAAAGAAAGTCTGTCCTGTGATGTGTCTGAGCGTGAGGTGTCATTGCAAGGTGCCCTCCTTGGCGCGATCGCACCGTATTGCACCCAACTAGCTTTAATGTTCCTGGCGCAGGGCATGCAGCACCTCGCGTTTAACGGCAATAAAGTCTGGCGATAGCTTGATGTCGAGATCGCGGGCAGCGGGCAACGGCACAGCTACCTGGTGCGTCAGCCGTCCCGGATGGCTGCCCATCACGTACACCCGTTGCGACAGAAAAATGGCCTCTTCCACATCGTGAGTGATCATCAATACGGTGGTGTGGGTTTGCGCCCACAGGTTCAGCAAAAACTGCTGCATTTGCTCTTTGGTTTGGGCATCGAGTGCGCCAAAGGGTTCGTCCATCAAGAGCACTTCGGGTTCGTTCGCCAGGGCGCGGGCGATCGCCACCCGCTGCTTCATGCCGCCTGAGAGTTGTTTGGGATAGGCCTGGGCAAACGCCGTCAGCCCCACCACATTGAGATAATAGGCCGTGCGATCGCGCTGCTCAGCCTTGGGCAGCTTCCGCAACTGCATCCCAAAGGCAATATTCTGCGCCACCGTCAGCCAGGGATACAGCGTATAGCCTTGAAACACCATCCCCCGGTCGGCCCCGGGCCCCAGCACCGCCCTACCATCCACTAGAACTTCCCCCGTGGTAGGCGGCAACAGCCCGGCCACAATATTCAACAGCGTCGATTTGCCGCAGCCCGATGCGCCCACGAGGCACACAAACTCCCGCGCTGCCAACTCAAAGCTAATCTCATCTAGCACTACCAGCGGCTTGCCTCGAGTGACATAGATTTTGCCCACAGCCTGCACTGCCAGCTTGGGTGGATACACTGCAGACAGCGGCTCAGAAGCCGATGGCATAAAACTCAATGGCGCTGAATCAGGCTGAGGCATGAGGCATTCTCGACAGGTGCATTCGCAAACGGGGCAGGCTTAGACGAGACAGCATTGACCCAAGGGCATGGCTAAATTCACATGGGCCAACGTTAGGGCAACCTAAGGCAGCTTCTCATTACTGCGTGAACTATTGCTGCGGTGACGTTGGCAGAGACATTCCGCTAGCAGACCCGAACCAGATGCGATGCGCGAAGCAGCTTAGTTTAGCTAAACGGATAGACTCGGGATTGAGTGTTGCGTCTGTTACGAAATCACAGCGTCATGCCTTGCTCAATACACAGATTTATCACTCGTTTTTTGCGCTCTGATGAAGAGTGTCTTAAACCATCTTGCATCCTAAAGAGCACGCTAAAAACAGACAGAGTTGACGCACTTCGGGCTTCGCCGTAGAAATTGCAGGTCAACCTCCCACCGTGTATTGATACTCAGATTTAAGCAGTTTGAGAGCCGTGCAAGAGTCATAGTGAATAATGCCCGGAATGGCATGGATGGTTTCAAACAGGCGCAGCAGGTCTTCGTGGGTGCCAAAGCAGGCATCCATAATAATGTTGTAATGCCCGGTGACGATCGCCACAAATTGCACCTCAGACAGCTGCGCCAGCGCTTCTGCCACTGCGTCAATGTGCGATCGCTCCACATTAAACCGCATGGTGACAATGTGGGGCATGGCAAATTTCTTGGGGTTGAGCCGAGCGTAAATCTGAATTACGTCGGCTTGCAATAGCCGCTGCACCCGATAGCGCACCGTCGATTCTGGGATAGACAGTTGCTTTGCCATATCGGTAAAGGCCATGCGCCCGTCTTCCCGCAACAGATTGATCAGCGATTGATCAATATCATCAATCGCTATTTCGTCCGACACCTGTGTGCCTGCCACCGCTTCCCCTCTCTTCGTGAATCCTCAACAAACATCCCCATTATTTGCGAAAACAGCAGCAAAATTCAATAAATTTAATTTTGTAGCATCAGAAACTTTTTGAATTTGCGCTTCTCTTTACTGTGGTAAGGTCAGCTTAATTTCACGTTTTGATGTTGTCAGGACTTACGCACTTCGTGCGGCGTCCTGAGAATATTGGGCGATTTTGGGGAGGCTAAGCCTCCCCAAAATCGCCCAACTGCGTAAGTCCTAGTTGTGTTGCGTCCTTTAGACAGGTGAGATTGTGCCTCGATATCAACCTGCTAATTCGTTGGAATCGCCCCGGTTCAGCGGCATTCGCACCTTTGCTCGGTTGCCCCATGTGCAAACGACCGAAGAGGTGGATGTAGCCGTCGTTGGGCTACCGTTTGATACGGGCGTGACCTATAAGGTAGGGGCACGGTTTGGGCCAGAGGCGGTTCGCAGCGCCTCGGCCATTCTGCGACCCTACAATCGCGAACTCAAGACCAATGTGTTTGAAACGCTGTCGTGTATTGACTATGGCGATGCGCCCATAGTGCCGGGGTTTATTCATGAGAGCTATGGGGCGATCGCCCGCACGCTGCAACCGTTGGCAGAAGCGGGCATTATTCCCCTCAGCATTGGCGGCGATCACAGCATTACCCTAGCGGAACTGCGCGCGCTGGCGGCGGTGCATGGGCCGCTGGCGCTAGTGCATTTTGATGCCCATTGTGATTTGTGGGACAGCTACTTTGGGCAAAAATACACCCACGGCACACCCTTTCGGCGCGCCCTAGAAGAGGGCTTGCTGCAGCCCGACCACTCAATTCAACTGGGAATGCGCGGGCCGGTCTATGACGAAGATGATGTGCAGCTCTCGCAGCAGTTGGGGTTTTTGGCGCTGTCTACGACGGAACTGCTGACCTATACCCCCGCTGAGATTGGGCAATTGGTGCGCGATCGCGTGGGCACGGCCAAGGCGTTTCTGTCCTTTGATGTAGACTTTTTTGATCCGGCTTTTGCCCCCGGAACCGGCACCCCCGAAGTCGGTGGCCCTACGAGCGCCCAGGGATTGGCCTATCTCCGCGCCTGTGCGGGGCTGAATTGGGTAGGGGCAGATGTGGTAGAAGTGCTGCCCGCCAACGACTCGGCACAGATTACGGCCCAACTGGCGGCCCAGGTGGGTTACGAGTTTCTATCCATGGTGGCATGGCGACGGCAGCATCCTGAAGCAGCGCTGGCGATCGCCCCCCATCACATTAGCGTGGTCTAGGAAGGTGACGCCCAATGCCGCAGTCTATCTCGGTGTGCGATCGCTGGTTTTCGACTGAGCGCATCAGCGATGGCCTCTATCTGATTACCGAACCCCACTACTACTGGTTTAACCGGGCCAACCTCTGGCTGATCAAAGGGCGCGACCAAGATTTGCTGATTGATACCGGGCTAGGGGTGTCGAGCCTGCGGCAGCATATTGCAGAGTTGATCGATAAACCGCTGCTGGCGATCGCCTCCCATGTTCACTTTGATCACGCTGGGGGAATGCACGAGTTCGACCATCGCGCCATTCATGCGGCCGAAGCCTCTGCGTTGCGCACTGGTGACGACTACGAAGCGCTCTGCACTCCCAACCAAGGCTGGGTAGCCCAAGACCAGTTTGACTGCCTGCCCTATGAGGGCTTCACCGTAGAGCACTACACCCTACGCGCCGCAGAACCCACTCAGATTTTGAACGAAGGGGACGTGTTGGATTTGGGCGATCGCGCCTTTGAAGTGATGCACCTGCCGGGTCACTCGCCGGGCTGCATCGCGCTCTACGACCCCCACGCGCAGGAGCTATTTTCGGGCGATGTCATCTACGATGGCGAACTGCTCGATCAGCTGCATTGCAGCCATGTGCCGACCTACTGCGCCACCTTCGAGCGATTGCGTCAGCTCGCGATAGAGACGGTCTATCCCGGGCACTATTCCATTGTGAGTCGGCAGCGCTATGGCGAAATCATCCTCGAATATTTGGAGGCCAAGCGCCAACCCGGCTGCCCGTCTGACCTGTCTCGACCCCGGATGGGGGAATTCTCACTCCCGTCCTGACACTGCGTTGGCACGCCTCATCCATTGTTTCCGAGGCAGCGTAAACGCCCATGTCCGTGACTCAACCGTTATCAAGTGACCTAATTTGGAGAAGGGATGATGAATCGGCGATCGCTCATTAAACTCATAGCCTGGTTTCTCTCAGGGTGCTTTGCGTCGATGGCGATCGCCGCATGCAGCCCGCGGCAGACCGACAGTGCTACCGCCGACACCCCGTTGGTCGTCGCAGTGCAACCCTGGATTGGGTTTCAAGGGCACTACATTGCCCAAGCCCAAGACTTATTTACGCCAGAGGGCATCTCGGTTAAAGAAGAGTTTTTTCAAGTGGCGACCGACACCAACACGGCCCTAGCCGCAGGACGCGTCGATTTAGCCTGGATCGGCGGCCCTGATCTACTCACACTCGTGAGCCAAGCGCCTTCCCTCAAAATTATTATGGTGTCCGACTATTCTAATGGGGCAGATGGCGTGATTGGGCGCGGCATTGCCAGCCCCGAAGACCTGCGTGGCAAACGCGTAGCCCGCGAAGATGCTCCCTACGCCATTATTTTTCTGGGTGAATATCTGAAGCAGGGTGGGTTGACAGAAGATGATGTGGAGGTGCTGCCCCTATCGGCTAGTGATGCTGTAGCGGCGATCGCCGCTGGACAAGTCGATGCCGCTACCACCTACGAACCCTGGCTCAGCGCTGCAACCGCCGATGGTGAAACTGAAATCCTATTCACGACTAAAGACACAAACGTCGTGCCCATCGTGCTGGCAACCCGCGCTGAAGTGATCGAGTCTCGCCGGGAGGATATCTTGGCCTATTTGCGGGCGATCGATGCCGCACTCAAGTTCGCCGCTGCTAACCCCGATGAGGCTGCTGAAATCAGCGCTCAAAACTTGGGTGTCGCACCTGACGAAATCCCCGAACAGCTGGCCGGCATCAAACCCTTTGACATCGAAGGGAATCGGGCTGATCCGTTTAATCCCGATAGCTCGCTCTACCTGCTGACCAGCCTAGAATCAGCCTCCGAAACCCTCTTTGACCTGGACAAAATCTCCGCCCCAGTTGATGCCACGTCGCTCATCGACGATTCGCTGATCAAAGAATTGACTGACTAGCGCTGAGGCTATTTCTCAAAAAGAACGTCCCTGCACTAGGCTAATAGCCATTCACCCTTACGGTATCACTGCTGGTTAACCTGAGATTTTCTTCAGTAGAAATCCCCTCAGACTCAGCCCACTCAGGACAGAGATCCGGCAATCCAAGAGAGTTCTCTAAACGCAGCCCTCGATTGCCGCAACCTAATACCGCGAAGGATTTGCGGTATTGTTACCTTAAATCACAAGGCTAGGGCTAATTGTCCACAACCGTTCTTGCCTTGCTCATCTTGGCAAATCAGGACACACAAATTCCTCTTCCACTGCTGAAAGGGTCATTTCCTTGGTTTCATTACTGAGCACTAGGTTTAGCTCAAGTTCTAGGGTTGCATTGGTCAGCTCTAAGATATCGGCAGTGTAAGCCAATTGCCCGTTTTCTTCCACCTTCAGACGGTTTGGTTGATCTTTGTCAACCGACCATCCATAGATGCCGTAGGTTTCGACACATGAAGTTTGCAGCAGCGTACCATTTGCCATGAAGATGAAAATGCTTCCCGGTGCGGGTTCATCGGTGGCGCTGTCAACCCGCCAAATATGGCTAACCAAGGGCGTGAAACTTTGCCCTGCTTCGCTTGCCATTCCATCACCGTCTGGGGGCTGAGCCACAGGTGCGTCTAGACTCTCTGCTGCCGCCTCAGCCGAAGAGTCGTCAGATTCTGCTGTTGGGACTTGCGGCTGGGAGCAGGCCACGAGAGCAACCAGTGGGGCCATTAAACAAGTCGCTAAAACTGTTTTACGAACTAACTTCTTCATGATTTGACATCTAACCCTGTGGCGTGGTTCTGCTCTAATCCCAGTGAGAATGCAGTAGAGCAGTCGTTCATTATCAAGTCTTTTGATCTATAGCGGTTTTTTTCTGTGCGACTTCCCTTAGCGTGTTCTACGGTTCCAAATCCAAGGATAGGGAGCGATTGGGTAGTCCTACATGGGGATTAAGTGGGGGGATGATACGTTGGAGCGATCGCCCACCTTAATGAATCGCGCCGTCAACTCTTGAGCGCGCACGAGCAATCGTTGAGGCTATCGATGTCATCCATTCCAATCCTCGACAAATTTCTTAAATAGCCCCCTTGCAATTCAGTTCTAGCATTAACCTACCCGTTAATGTTGGCCTGCAAGTCTTTATCACTCCCAAATACCACCAGCAATTTTTCTGAACCAAGTAAAGTTATCCTCCCCTCTACTGTGCTGGTCTCAATCCCACATCGTTGGATGCCAGCCTGCACTCTATCAACAGCAAGAGGCATGCCCCTAGGGAGCATGCCTCTTGCAAGTTAGGCAGATCACACATGCGGTTTAGAGCCGCTAAGTCGCCAGCTCAACCGTCATCGCTGCATAGGTCACCTAGTATTTACACTGTCTTGATTGATTAAAAGTCTGGGAAGACAGACGTAAGACGCTGTTCGCTATCGCAAACCCCTCTAGTAAAGCCCCAGCCAAGACAGCAAACCTTGGCCCGTAACATATTCAATGGCGAGCGTAATTACAAACCCCATCATGGCAGCGCGACCGTTAAGCCGTTCTGCATAGTCATTGAAGCCGAACTTAGGGCGATCGATGTTGGGCGTAGTCGTCGGTTGAGGAGGCATTGAAGTCATTTTTACAAATCTTTACTCGACACCTTCATTGTAGGGAGCAGGGCCAGATCGTCAAGTGAAATCATTGAATTGCCTCTGTTCTGTCTTGTACTGATCACTGCCCACCCCCTGAGACAGGCAGTGTAGGATGCCCAAACCCAGACAGCGGTGACTTTTCTCAACACTCGGGCGATCGCTCAAACCAGCACCTTGGCTTCGTATTCCGGGAGGTCCGTCACCCAAACTCTGTCATGGACTTCGATATCGTAATCGCCAATCCA
>JBGTOF010000086.1:0-3070 GCA_041742695.1 Elainellales cyanobacterium
GTTCGCGATCTTCTGGCTAAGGAGCGCCCCACAATCACCCCAGTCCGCATTGGCTACTTAGTCTTAGCGATCGCTGTATTGATTTATGCAGGCCGACTTAGTGACCTGAGCTTGGTTGAATTACTCCAGGGCGGCGGCACGATGGCGGAATACGTTACCAGATATTTTCCGCCTAACTTTTCCAACTGGCGGTCTTACCTGCAAGATACCCTCGAAACTGTGGCGATGGGCATCTGGGGCACGCTGCTGTCTGCTATCCTAGCGGTTCCCTTGTCAATTCTGGCCTCAAGCAACATTTGTCCGGCCTGGATTGTCTTTCCTATGCGACGGATTTTAGATACGATGCGAGCGATTAATGAGGTTGTTTTTGCGCTCATTTTCGTTGTTGCGGTCGGCTTAGGACCCTTTGCCGGGGTATTAGCGCTGTTTGTTCATACCGCCGGTATTTTAGCAAAGCTCTTTTCAGAAGCGATCGAAGCGATCGAGGTTGGTCCCGTAGAAGGCATCCGCGCCACGGGGGCAAGCAAGATACAAGAAATCGTCTTTGGCGTAATTCCCCAAGTTGTGCCGCTGTGGACTTCGTTTACGCTTTATCGCTTTGAATCGAATGTACGATCAGCGGCAGTATTGGGGATTGTCGGCGCTGGCGGAATTGGTGTTTCCCTTTACCAGAGCTTTCGCGCCTTTAAATATCAAGACGTTTGCGCCATTATGATCATTCTGATCGTAACTGTGGCATTGATTGATACGATTTCAGCTAAGTTAAGGCAGCGCTTAGTTTGATTTATTTGAAGCTGTTCTCAACATATTGCTAAAAGAACGAAACTAAGGCGACTTTTGGAAAACTTTCTCCTTAATGGTGGGCAGTGCCTACGGTAGCTACAGTCGACGAATAAAACAGGGATCTTCTTTAGAAATCTTCCAACGTCACTAGTTCCTTAGAGTTCTTAGGATCCCGGACTTAGTTGCAGCAGGGCTATGTAGACATTCGGACAGCAATTTCAAGCTGTATTAGATTCATTTTTAGTGGTCTAATCAGTGCTAGTTTTACAGTAGATCTGCTAGGTCAGTTTCTTCAGCGATTATTCGGCAGATCGTTAACCCCCGTGAATTTAAGGATATATTCCGCTCATCTCTCATATTTTAAGAAGTAACAGGTGGTGGAATAAATTCTTGATCGAGTCAATCATAAAAACTTAGGAACGTGAGGAAGAAATCATGAGACGACGCGGGTTTTTAGGCTATTCATTGCTATTTTTAGCGGGTTGTGCCGCATCAACCACTCAATCTCAGAACAGTTCTCCAACTGGCAGTGGAGGCAGTAATCAACCGGAAACATTGCGTCTAGCTGTGACAGATGTCCAGGGTTTAGAAGAGCTGCAGCGAGACTATGGAGTCTTTCGAGATGAGTTAGAAGCTACCCTGGGGCGCAAAGTCGAGTTCTTTCCAGTTGCCGACCGGGCCGCAGCGGCAGTTGCGCTTCAGTCAGAGCAGGTCGACATTGTATTTACCGGCCCAGCAGAATATGTAGTGATCAACGCTAAAACTCAAGCCGTACCCTTTTTGGCAATTACCCGTCCCAATTATTTCTCGGTGATTGCCGTTCGCGCTGATAGCGGCATCACTAATGCAGAGCAGCTAAAAGGACTACAGCTGTCTATGTCTGATATTGGTTCTACCAGCGGTCACTTAGGGCCTTCCCAAATCTTGGTTGATCAGGGTCTCGATCCTCAAAACGATTTAGAGGTATTGATGCTTGGCGATGCTGAACTACAGGCTTTGAAGAACGCAGACGTCAAGGCCTGGGGTGGTTCCTACATTGACTACGAGCGCTTCCTGGAAGCAGAAGGGGCGCAGGAGTCAGATTATCCGATTCTTTTCCGGGGCGAGACGTTACCCAGTGACGTGTTAATCGCCAGCAAAAACATCGATCCCTCGGTGGTAGAAGAAATAACTGAGAAAATGCTGGCTAATGAAGCAGCCTTAATTGCTGCGATTACATCTATTGAAGCGAACAAAAAGTTTATCGGTTCAGAGTTAGTGGCCGTTGAAGACAGCGACTACGATTCCATTCGCGAGGCCTATAAGGCGATTGGCGTTGACGAATTCACAGATTTTGTCGGCGAGTAAGATAGGTTAACCACAACATGCTTTCTCTTCAGGTCAATCAGCTAACCAAAGTGTATCCCAACCATACCCTAGCCCTCGATCAGATTAGCTTTGAGGCTAAACCTGGTGAGAGCGTTGTAATTCTCGGTGCCAATGGATCGGGCAAATCTACGTTACTGCGATGCATGGTTGGCCTAGAGAAACCAACATCTGGCCAGGTGTTTTTGGGGGATTGGGAAGTTACAGCTTTGCCTAATGCTCGCCTCAGGACAGTGCGGCGGCATGTTGGCATGGTTTTTCAGCACTTTAATTTAGTTAAAAACCTCAGCGCCTTTCATAATGTCTTGCAGGGTGCCCTTGGCCGCAGCCATGGCCCCTGGTATTGGTTTCCCGCTACTGCACCGGCAGTAGAGCGGCAAAGAGCGATGGACTGTCTAGCCCAAGTCCACTTAGCTGACCTGGCGACCCAGCGGGTAGACACATTGTCGGGTGGGCAACAACAGCGAGTTGCGATCGCCCGCATGCTGATGCAAAACCCAGACATTGTCCTGGTAGATGAACCCGTCGCAAGTCTGGACCCAAAGGCTGGACGAGAAGTGATGGATTTACTCTACACAATTGTCCGAGAGCAGGGATTGACCATGATCTGTAATTTACACCAGCTAGATATGGCGATGACCTATGCCGACCGGATTATTGGTCTATCGTCTGGGCAGATCGTGCTGGATCAACCTGTTACTAACGTGAATTCGGATGCCCTCGATTGGCTTTATCAACGTAGTGAGACCAAAGTGCAGTCTGAAGTAACAGCACGGAGGTGAGCCAAAATTTCAACTGACTAAGCGCAAAAAGTTATTGCTTACAAATTTGACCTATGCAAATTGAGCTTCACTCCCTGCAACCTCCTGCTCGTTGGAAACGCCCATCACCCTTTCTATTTGTGCTAGGCGTTGTCATGCTT
>JBGTOF010000108.1:0-7221 GCA_041742695.1 Elainellales cyanobacterium
CTTGCTCGGTTGCATCGCAAGACATTGTGTTATTCCAAATCCGTGGAGATGCTGAAGCATTCGATGCGATTGCTACTGCACTACCTAAAATTTGGTGATGTCCCTATTCCTCACTGATTCATATTCCTATTCAGCAACGCCGCCTATCGCAAAGAATATAGCGTCGCCGACGATAGAGAATCATTCCCTAATGTTGAAACTGCTTAATGAGTCGAGTGATGGTAACCCGAGTCGTGCCCAGCACATCTGCAATATCTTGGTGAGTTAGTGGCATATCCAGCAAAATGCCCCGAGTCGCAGGAAGGCCTACCTGTTCTGCCAACCAACATAAAAAATACGCACATAACCGGTCGTAATTTGCCAGGCATAGGCAGGCTCTGTGGGGATGAGTTCTCTGCGGCCAAACCGGCGTGCCGAGAACGTTGCAGGGTAAGAAATGGAGGAGTTGCAGTAGGACATGGAGATGAGTGACAGGTTAACGTCTGTAGGTAATGAGAGCCGGGCTGCGGACATCGACTTTTCGCCGTCGCGGAAGAATGGAGCTTGATAAAACGATCTGAGAGTCAACGCCGTTGTGGGGCAAGGCCTCTGACTCAAAATCACGACAGTCGATAGCGTCAAGCGTGCAAGCGGTGCAGGGATGTACTGGACACTTGAGTCGATAGTCTCCTGTAAAGAATTTGCAGCGATCGCACGGCACTCGATGAAGCTGCTGCACATGCTCTATGCCATGCTTTAGTGACCCTATAAACATCACACACGCCATGCCCAATACAGCCCATATAAATTCACACAAGACAGGAGCAGGAACGGGCTGCTGAATCGCACATCGAAGTAGAGATACCAGAACTAAATCATTCATAACGTCATTAATTGCAATGATTAAACCCAACCGTTAAACCTGGAACGCTGCTGCAGCTATGTCCACCGCAATCAGCAATTAGGCAGAGGCTGAGTGGCTACCCAATCATCTTTAATCTGGACAGCAATAGGATAAAGACGGGTTGCATCACCATGTTTGAATCTGCGCATTGAAATCAACAAGAGGCTCCATCACACCCTCAGCGCGATCGATAGATTTCCAGAATTGCTGAACCACAGTAGCCGTCTGGGTTGGGCAGAAGTAATGAAAAAAGTGCCCCTCTTGAGGGCTTTGCCATAGGTTGGGTGATGCAGGGTCTTGTTGAGTTGAAGTTGGCCCAGCAACAATCTCTTGCCATTGTTGAAAGTCGTGTTGGGTGACAATGCCATCTTGCTCACCCCGACAGACAAGCAGCGGCATCGATAAGTCTTGAGCTTGGTCAGACGCAATGCGATACAAAGAATGAGGCGAGAGTGCAGTCTTCAAATCTTCGTCTAACAAAGCGACTAAGCGCTGGCTAGCACAGCGACTCCAGCTACCAAACATAAGCCGTGCCATTTGGGCTAGCAGCATCTCTCGGCCACAGGGCAGCCGCTGTCGATTGGCATAGTAGTGGGCTTGCCAGTCAATCAATGGATGCACCCCTACTGAAAGGAGCGTGAGCGATCGCACCCATTCTGGATATTGCTGCGCAAACCGCAACGCCAATGCACCACTGGTGCTATGCCCAATGAGATGAACAGGGGCAGAGGCAGACGAGAGATAGTGATACAGAAGGGCGATCGCATGATCTAAAGAACTCGATTCATCCTGTTCATGAACATACTCCCAGCATCCCAACGAATATTGGTGAGAGAGGGCTTGCATCAGAGGCTGATGAAACCGCACAAAGGCTGGGCTAACGTTAAGCCACACCACCTCAGGAATATAATCTTTCAACTTGTCTCCTCATCAAATGAGATTAGTAAGAGGGCGATCGCTCCATCAGGCACGATCGTGTGTATTAATGGATTCGTTGATGAATTCGTTAATGAAACCTTTACTCTGTTTAGATTTCATCAAACCAATCGGGACGGACTACAAAGCGATTGCGCTATCAATCCTATTAATAGATACGTTGGAAACGCTCGCTGATGAATTGAGTATTGTGAAATCCTTGCTGTGCAAAGGCTCCACAATACTGATTGTGCCCATCAACTCGACAGGTGCGAGACCATCGGGCAAGCGTTAGATGATCCAAACCCCAGCATTTACTAGAATCACTGGGGTTTGCCGATCTATACCCCAAACTCTTGCTTTAACTGGGCAACCCACGATCGAATCCGCTCATCTGTCAGCTCAGACTGGTTATCTTCATCCAGTGCTAACCCAACAAACTTGCCATTTTTCACGGCCTTAGAGTCGTTAAATTCGTAGTTGCTTGGGGTCGCTCCACTCAAAGTGAAATCGACGAGCTGGGCCGCTGGCCTGTTTCAAATCACTGGGTGCCCAAAAGGTATGGAATAATGCTCCCGCCCCCAACACAGCTGAAGAAATTAGATGCACTGACCCTATGACAAAGTAGGGATAGGTATCAACCACCTGTCCCCCGTCGCCGACTCCCAAGCCAAGCGTGGCAAGGTGTGGCAACAAAATCAGTCCCTGCTCGCCCATCGGCAGGGTTGGGTTAAACCATGATATTTCAAATAGGGTGAAGGCTCCCGCCCAAAAGGTGATCAGGGCAGCCTGCGCTACATGAGCTGCGATAAACAGCCTAGACATATCCGCAAACCGGGCATTCCCCGCCCACCAGTCGTAGGTCACGCAGGGGTTTTCATAGGTCTGCATAAACACTCTCCTTCCAAGTAAGAATTAGTTGCAATTAGAAATGCAGCAAGCTGAGGAATTCACGCTGGCGTTGGGCTAATTGCAGGATAGGGTTGTCTCACTTGCTCGATGGCGTGGACTGAGGCCAGACCACATGCCGCCGCTCAAGATTTCTAGGCTCGGAACGAAGAATGCTAGACCCGATTGTGTTTAGTAGGGCGGAGCGATCGCCCACTCCCACCACGATCGTGTCTAAATGATGGATTGGACAGCGGTTGCCTGATGCAGTCAGCACTAGGCTGAACTATAAACGGATTAGCTAGGGCGATCGCCCTAGCTAACTAGGGTTCTGCGGCAATCTGCTGTCAGTGGTGCTGAAGACTTCAGCACAAGTTTCTAAGCGGTGTTCTGCTGGGTGAAACTCTTCTCTCTCAAACGATGGGATACGATTCGTTCCTCACCTGTGCCATAGCTTAACAGGAAATTCGCTTATTGAAAATTGTGTCATTAATTTAATCTTGATAGAGGAGGCGCGATCGCCGCATGAATGGGGCTGAGTCTGCACGTATGCGCCAGCCCAAAAGGCTCCAAACCGTTAATTTATCTGTCCATTTAACCCATGCCTTAACCCGTGCTGCGCGCACTATGGACGGCTCGGGCTAGCGTTGTTTCAGCCCCGCAGCGCAAAGCTGAAACAACGCTGTCAAACTCATATACTTTATAGAGGTAGACAATTATTGAGCGTCTAGCAGCAGATCTTATGGCTGCGTTACCCTTAGTAAGGGCTTCTGTCGGCACTTCTGTAAGTAAGCATCTGCCCAGAGTCCTCACAATCCGTTGCAAAAACGCGTTAAACCTTGCAAAAGACAATTCGAAGCACGCCACCCGATTCACTGCATTAACGTTGGTTTCATCTATGAACATCCTCAGCAATCTAATTCCCAGCATCGACTCTGCCCCGCGCGTTACCAATCGGGGGCGTGGCGTTCATATCAAATCTGCTGAGGAAATCGCCATTATGCGGCAAGCTGCCAAGATTGTGGCAACCGTGCTGAAGGAAATCGCCGACTTGGTGCAGCCCGGGATGACCACCGCCGATTTGGACGCCCACGCTGAGGCGCGCATCCGCGAGATGGGAGCAACGCCGAGCTTTAAGGGCTATCACGGCTTTCCGGCGTCAATTTGTGCGTCCATTAACAATGAGGTGGTGCACGGTATTCCCAATCCGCGTAAGGAGATCAAACGGGGCGATGTGCTGAAGGTAGACACTGGGGCCTATTTTGAAGGGTTTCACGGCGATTCTTGCATCACGATTGGGGTAGGGCGCGTTTCTACAGCGGCAGCCAAGCTCATTGAAGTGGCAGAAGCAGCGCTTTATAAAGGCATTGAACAGGTTAAGCCTGGGAATGGCCTGCTGGATATTGCTGGAGCCATTGAAGATTATGTCAAAGCCAATGGGTTCAAAGTGGTGGAAGACTATACCGGGCATGGCGTTGGGCGCAACCTACACGAAGAACCGTCGGTGTTTAACTATCGCACTCGCGAACTGCCAAACGTCAAGCTTAAGCCAGGGATGACCCTTGCTATTGAGCCGATTATCAACGCCGGAACTAAACACACGCGGGTCTTGAGCGATCGCTGGACTGTTGTCACGGTAGACCGAGCCCTCTCGGCCCAGTTTGAGCACACCGTCTTGGTTACAGACACAGGCTACGATATTTTGACTGACCGAACCAAGGTGTAGCGCCCGTCTAAGGTGCTTTACCAGATGGATCATTTTTACGTTCAGAACACAGCCGTCTGTCCTACGGGATGATGGCTGTTTTGCATGAAATTTTCTCGGGTGAACATACCTCTTGCAATTCTTGCAATTTAGACCAGCGCGTTAAATGCTATGGCAATGGAACCGTCAAGATGAGTCGGGTCATTCTAACCGAATTGAAACCGAATTGAACTTGTAGACATGGCTATGCTGTGTTGCGGTTCGTTAAGTCCTGTGGTGATTCTGATCGGGGCTGTAACGTTTGCAAATATGATGAGTTCGATGGGACGTGGCGATCGCCCTGAGCCATAGCTGAATCACCCGCATTGCGCTTTGTCGATGGATGGGCTTGATTCAACACCTGTGTTGAACCGGGTTAGCTCAGTGGCGTGGGATGAATCCATGTTCCGCCGATACGCAGAATCAGAACACAGTCATGCAATTGCATTAAACGCATTATGGAAGAATCGCGTCAGTCAACTGTGGTGGTTACAGGTGCCTCTTCTGGGGTAGGGCTGTACGCAGCCAAAGCCCTGGCTCAGCGAGGTTGGCATGTGGTGATGGCCTGCCGTGACCTAGACAAGGCCCAACAAGCCGCGCAGTCGGTGGGGATTGCGGGCGATCGCTATACGCTGCTTCACATCGACCTTGCTAGCTTAGATAGCGTGCGCCACTTTGTGAGCGAGTTTCGAGGCTTGGGGCGATCGCTCGATGCCCTCGTCTGCAACGCCGCCATCTATATGCCGCTGATCAAAGAGCCGCTGCGTAGCCCCGAAGGCTATGAGCTAACCATGGCGACCAATCACCTGGGGCATTTTTTGCTGTGTCAGCTCATGCTAGATGATCTGCAAAAATCCTCCGCGCCAGATCGCCGCCTGATCATTCTCGGCACGGTAACCCACAACCCAGATGAACTGGGTGGCAAAATTCCGCCCCGCCCTGACCTGGGGAATTTAGAAGGCTTTGAAAAAGGCTTCAAAGCGCCCATCACCATGGCCGATGGCAAAGACTTTGAGCCCGTCAAAGCTTACAAAGACAGCAAAGTGTGCAATGTTCTCACCATGCGTGAGCTGCATCGCCGCTACGCCGAGTCTACGGGCATCACGTTTAGCTCGCTGTATCCTGGCTGTGTGGCCGATACGCCGCTGTTCCGCAACCACTATCCGCTGTTCCAGAAGATATTCCCCCTGTTCCAGAAGTACATTACGGGCGGCTATGTTTCTCAAGATCTAGCCGGAGAGCGGGTGGCGCTTGTGGTGGCCGATCCGGCCTATCGCGAGTCAGGTCAGTATTGGAGCTGGGGCAACCGCCAGAAGAAAGATGGCAAATCCTTTGCGCGGCAGGTGTCACCCCAAGCAAGGGATGATGAAATGGCGATTCGCCTGTGGGATTTAAGCGAACGGCTGGTGAGCGCGGGCGTGGTGCATCAATAAGCGCGCCTCGAACCTGAATAACACAGAGAAGCCCGCGTTTGACGCGGGCTTCTCTGTGTATGGCTGTGTGTATAGCTGTGTGTATAGCTATAGCTTAAAAAATGCTGGGGTTGAGAAGGGGCCGATTAAAGCGCACCCAGATTGGTAAGGCCCAAGATGACGCCCGTGCCAATGATGTGACCCAGTGCGATGGAACCGATCAATGCGCCAAGGCTCAAGCCACCAAACAAGGCTGGAGACGGGAGCTGGGGGCCTACGGAGGGCTGTTGAATGGTGAGCCTCCCAATGGCGATCGCCAGCACATTACACAGAATCATGACAATGGCGATCTTGGGGCTCCACGCTGGAGTGTCGGGGACTGTTGCAAGGAACAACGAAAATGTCAGCAAAGCAGGTCTCCTGAAATTAATAATGGAATGTAAGCGCTCTAGATTTGGATCAAGAGCTGTAGGATTGCGAGATGGCGAGCGTCATCTCTCGCCATCCATGGACTAAGTATCTAAAAATGATTGTAAATTTGCACAATTTGCATCAATAGTTAACGTTTTGGCATAGGGTTCATACTCCCCACAAGCAGGACAATGGAATTGATCACAGAGACACAACAGCACTCCGGTTTTTTATCGCCAGAAGTGCTCCCGGAAGTGTGGAGCCACCATCGTCAGCAGCCTAAACTGCGACTGGGGGTGCTGGCGTCGGGCAGTGGCAGCAACTTTGAGGCGATCGCCCAGGCCATTGCCGACGGGGTGCTCAACGCAGATATTACGCAGCTGGTCTACAACAATCCCCAGGCGAAGGCGGGCGATCGCGCTGACCGCTGGGGCATTCCCAAGCAACTGCTCAACCATCGCGAGTTCTCGAGTCGAGAGGCTCTGGATGATGCCATTGTGGCCGCCATGCAGCAGCAGCAGGTCGATTGGATCATCATGGCCGGCTGGATGCGGATTGTCACAGCGCGGTTGATCACGGCCTTTCCTAATCGGGTGTTGAACATTCATCCCAGCCTCTTGCCCAGCTTTCGCGGAGCCCACGCCATCGAACAAGCGCTAGCGGCAGGGGTCAAAGTCACAGGCTGCACCGTGCATCACGTCGCGCTAGCAGTTGATAGCGGCCCCATCGTGATTCAAGCTGCGGTGCCAATCCTACCCGGTGATACGCCCGTCACGCTGCATGCCCGCATTCAGCATCAAGAGCATCAGATTTATCCTCGGGCGATCGCCCTAGCCGCATCAAGCCTTTAAGCCGATGAGGGCTAACTTCGCTCACATCCCTCCCATTTCAATCCCCGTCGCTACTATTGCGCCGATTTGGGCTTCACGCCAATCATCTCCTGAATCAACGGCTGCAATAAAGCTCCA
>JBGTOF010000115.1:0-2398 GCA_041742695.1 Elainellales cyanobacterium
CGTTGATGAGGGGAACGCTTTCCCATTAACCCCGCTTCACGGCTCTCACGCTGTCTCAAAAGCATCTAATGCTCACCCCCCTACCCCTGGCTTTCTGTCAAGTACGATTTATACCAAATTAGATGCGATTACCCTGGATCTGCAATTTGACGATTAGTAATAATTGAGAATTTTGCAGATTTGCGTTGATGTGCATCGCTATCTTCATTGAAGAGAGCAGAAAACCGTTTTGCAAATCCCTCAATTGTATCCTTTAGATCACTTAAGTTAAAGGGTTCATTCACTCTTTGAGTTGAATGCTTTAGTTGAAAGTATACAATGTCCTCACAATGTCCTTCTACATTTTCAGCATACTCAGCAACATCAACCACGTACTCTCCAGCAACTGCATTCTCCTTTGAGCCCTCAATTACTATGTGTTTAATTGGAGATTTTGGATGAAGCATTCTTAAGCAGCGACGTGCTGCCCATCGGTAGTGAAATACATCACCTGCTCTTGAGTACCTGACTAGTTCGTTCTCCATCAATCAACCATAAGCGATCAAAAGCAGAAAGATTTATGTATGCCTAACTCGTAAATAGAGAGGAAGTTTCCGTCTAATCTGCCTATGCAGAAGATTAGGTGAAAATTTGGCAACCTAATACTGCTGCGGGGGCGATTAGATAAATGTATATCAGTCTAACCGCTCCATATGGGTGATAGGTAGAAAAATTTCAGTATAACCAGTCCTCAAATTCCAGGCGTGATCGCATAGATTATCTTCACCCTTAGACCCATCAACCATCCTCACTTAAACCAGGTCTGTTTCAGCCCAGCAACATCCCACCCCGCCAAGTCCGCAGCGGCCTCGTAGGTGCTGTGCAGAAACCCCAGCAGCGCCTGGTCAGGGTCAGCTGCCTCGCGCACCGCCTCATAGGGCAAAACAAACTCCCCCAATCCCTCATGGAAAAACGCCGCCTCCGGCTGCACGGTGGCGTCTTTGAAACCCTCCGGTGTTGGGTAGGCGTAGGAATAAAACGCCGGATAGCCCAGGCCAATACCCGGCCAAAACCCAGCACTGCTGACCTCCTGGCAGTAGGCCTCCTGGGCCACATCGTCCGGTAGGTTGGGCACGCCCCCCGGATGCGGCGGCGCAGACCGCCCCGAAAACCTTGTCACCGCCAGATCAAAACTACCCCAGAAAAAATGCACCGGACTGACCTTGCCGCAAAAGTGGGAGCGAAACTCGCGAAATACCCGGTCAGATTGCAACAGCACCCGCCAAAACCGCTGGGCGGCCTCGGCATCGTAGGCCCCATGGGTGTCATCCTGCTCGAAAGGTATCGCGTCTGGAATTTCGTTCGGCGTGGTGTGAATGCGCACGGCAACCCCCAACTCCCCCAGTGCCGCCATCACTGCCCGGTAAAAGTCCGCTACGGTGCGCGGTTGCAGGGCCAGCGTTCGTTCCAGCCCTGCACTGGTGACAATGCGCAACTGGTGATCAAAAAAGTCGAAGTCGATCTGAAAAATCTGGTCGTCGTGGGGAATGGTGTCCGTCGTCAGCCCCCGCGCCGTCAGGTACAGCGGCACATGCCACGAGTGGTTGATCCATGGCGTTTGCACCAGGCGGATTTTGCCCACAATCTGCGTCCACAGGTGCAAAGTGGTGCAGGTGTCTTGCCAATCGTCCAGACTTAGCGGCGGCCAAAGATGCGGCATAGCAGTTCCCCAAATAGGTCGAGCAACCTCGGCAAAACCCGCCAGGCAGCTCGATCGCTATGCTACTGCACCGTGGGCTTTACAGAGGGCGATCATTCCACCCACCCGCCTCGGAATGATTCAAAACTAAAAGGCTCCATAACCACTTCAATCGCCTATCTCTAGTCCACGGCTGTTGTGCTTTGTAGCTATATCCAAACGCAAAATCCCTGCTTCATCCCGACCACAGTAGGCGTCTTCCTTAGATTTAGGTAGATAACGGCTGCGAGCTAGGTTTTAGGTTTGACGGCCAGAGCTACTAAATCATCCTGGTCATGGGGGCCTTCACGGGGAACGATATGGCAGGAGGCGATCGCCGCTCTCTTCCCTGGCAAAGACGTTGCCAACCCTGCCGTTTTCAACTCCTCAAGGATGGCTTCGGCGAGGCCAATGTAGCGAGTGGCAATGCCCTGCTCATTCACCAGGCAATGGGAGGCGGGGTCAAACGCTTGCCTCATGGGTGAGGCCTCCATCACCTCGCCACACATACTCTGGAGGAGAAAGCCCCCACCCGGTTGGAGAACCCGGTAAATGCTGGCCAGCGTGCGGGCTCGGTCTGGCCCAATGATGCAGTGCAGGCAGCGGCCATCGATGACCAGGTGAAAGAAGTCGTTGGGATAGGGGCTCAGCTCCACAACGCTGCCCACCGTGAACTCAACC
>JBGTOF010000174.1:0-3318 GCA_041742695.1 Elainellales cyanobacterium
TTTATCCTGCTACACAATAGTCCGAGTTACGGTGATAGCGCTGGGTGGGCGATCGCAAGCTGGCGGCAGCGGATAGGCTGTCGAACGTGAGTTTGATGGCGCTGTTTCAGCCCCTAGCGTGGGGCTGGAATAATGCCAAAAACCGGTACTGCCCACGACGCAATCCGCACGGTTTTGAGCATTTATCGAACTGATGTAGGCTACCAAAGTTGGCTGAGTTGGTTGACTCTTTATTGGTCTCTAGTTGATGGCGCGACATGTAGCAGTTTGCGGGTCAAATGAGTGTGTGAAATGAAGCAAACCTTGTAGGATGGGCATAGTCAAACCCGCTGGAGGATTGAGTAGTGGATAGCTTCACTCGACCTACTGCGGCGAAATGATTGAATGGTCGAGCCCTGAGTTGATCTCCCTGAACCCAAATCTTGAGTATTTAGAGAGCGTCTAAAGATATGCCAGAAGAGAAGAAACCCCAAGATCCTCAAGCCGAAGCAGCTGAGGCACCCAAGGCAGAGGCCAACCTGGCTACGTCTGTGGGTGCTGCTGGCGGATCTGCTGATCAGGCGGCCTCAGAGGCTGCTGGTGATGCCAATTCTAAACCTGCCGCAAAGGCAAAACCCGCTGGGGCAAAACCGGCTGGAGCAAAACCAGCAGCGAAGAAGGAAAAGCCGCCTGCATTAGAAGATAAGCCATTCGAAGAATTTATTAGAGAGCATTACATGCCAGCGTTGACGAAGTCGCTGGAGACGCTAGGCATTAGTGATTTGACCTTGGTGTTTGAAAAGCAGCCATTGCCTGTGCGGGGTGTGGATCAGACTCCTTGCTGGCAAGTAAAGGGGGCATTTCAAGATGGCCAGCGCCAGTTTTGGGTTGGTTTTTTGAAGGACGATATTTCTGGACAGAAGGTGTTTGCCCAAGCGGATTTCGCCGCACATCCCAGCTTGCTGGAGTCGTTTATGATTGACGAACGCCGAGTTAATTTGGATTTGATGGTGATGTACATAGTGCAGCGCCTTAATGGTCAAAAGTGGCTGGAACGAAATTAAGCCACAGCAGCTTTGCATTATGCAATCAGGTGTGCAACTTGCAATTGTACAATCTGTAATTAAGATTGAGCGATCGCCCCCAACCCCCTAGCCCCCAAACCCTATAGATATCAGCGTAGATTAGCGCAGGAGTTGGAGCGGATGAAACGGTTCACTCGGTTTCTAGTGCTCGCGGGCAGTGTGGTGGTGATATTGGTAAGTGCCAAGGTGGTTTCGTCTCATGAGACGAAACCAGGACTTGCGGTGCTCACCTCTAGGCGCACTGCGCCTAGTGTGGTGTCAGCCCTGGCTGAGAAGACCGTCGAGGCAGGGGCAGACGAAGTTGGACAGAGTGCACGGGCGATCGCTCCGACTATAGAAAATCAGACCATCGCAGACCAACCCATCGCAGACGAGATAGACGCAACGACTGAGCCGTCTTTCCCAGGCCACGAGGTGAGTAACTCGCAGGCGGGTGGGGCTACTAAATCTGTTAATGCTGGATTACTCGATGCTAAGGCTCTCTCAAACGCCCCCCCATCCGCAACGGTTCTTACCAATGGGTTGCCGAATGAGGATGCGCTCACAGCGGAGATGCCGAATGAAGGGTCGGCTATTACAAAGCCCTCAACAGAATCACAGGTAGAAGAATCCCAGACAGACGCTGGAATAGACCCCTCGGATGAACAAGCCGTTGAGGAATCGACAAGCGACCCCTCAAGTGAGCCTGACAGGGGCGATTCTGCAGTGGCTGACCTGCGGCAGCAGATAGAACGGCGGCGGTTGCTGCTAGAGGGCGATCGCCTTTGGTTGTCTGGGCAGCAGTCTGCCGCAGCGGTGCTCTACCGCCAGGCAAAAGATGACTTGACCGTGGCAAAGGTGATCGAGCCGCCACCGCCGTTCTCCGATCCGGCGTTGCTGTCGCCAGAGGGGCGGGTGTATTGGCGAGAGGCCGAAGCTGGCATTCAGCAAAACCAGCAGAGCCGCAGCTCCATAGCACTGGAGTTGCTGGTCGAGCAAGAGCCAGCCTTTTTGCCAGGGCATTTGCGCTATGCAGAGTTGCTCATAGACACAGAGCAGCCTGCGACAGCGGTAGCGGCGCTAGAGCGGGTAGTGGGTGCCTATCGTCAAGAGCCAGAGTTGGTCATGGCGCAAATTAACGCCTTTGCTGCTAACGAGCAGTGGCTTGATGCCTCCATTGCGGCGCGCCAGTTTGCCCTCTTCTATCCCAATCATCCCCAAGCTGAAGACTTTGAGGCGATCGCCCAAGAGCACCTCACTACCTTTCGCCGCCGCTTGCGCCAGCAGCTAACCGGAAATGCGATCGCCAACGCCATCACCGGCACCTTAGGATTTGCCCTCACCGGGGGGCTCTTTGGCCCAATTGCGACCTTGCAAACCTCCATTGCCCTCCTGCGAGGCGAATCTGCCGTGGGCGAGTCTGCGGTTAACAGCATTGCCCGACAAGTTGATCTGGTGCAAGACGAAACCGTCAACGCCTATATCAGTCATATGGGCGATCGCCTCGCTCGCCTCACCGGACGCGACAACTTCGAGTATGAGTTCTTTGTGATTAACGACAATCGGCTCAACGCCTTTGCGCTACCAGGCGGCAAAATTTTTATCAATACAGGGGCGATTCTGAGCGCCAACTCCGAGGCAGAACTGGCAGGCCTGCTGGCTCATGAGTTAGCCCACACGGTTCTCTCCCATGGGTTTCAGCTCGTACTCGAAGCCAACCTCAATAGCAACGTCTTTCAGTTTTTGCCCTATGGCGGATTGGCAACCAACCTATCTGTGCTGAGCTATAGCCGCACTATGGAGCGCGAAGCCGATGAATTTGGCACTCGCCTGATCGCCACCGCAGACTACGCTGCCGATGGGCTTTACAACTTGCTGACCACCCTAGATAGGCAGATGCGCCGTCCCCAGCCGATTAGCTGGCTTTCATCCCATCCCGACACGGTGGAACGACTGGGCACCATTGCCACGCAAATGACCAACTCTGGCTACAATCGCTATGCCTACGAGGGGGTGGAGCAACACGACCGCATTCGCCAGCGAATTCGGCAATTGGGCAGCCCCAAACGCTTCGATCAATTCTTCTCCCCCAACTCAGAGACGCTCGAGCCAGCCCCATAACAGTACCTGCAGCCCTTGGAATCAGTGCAACTCAGTATGAAGCTATGTTGCAACTCTTAACATCCTCCTCAGCCCCAGCGCCTGTCATCCTGATAGACTAAAGACGTGAAAAGGTTGTGTCAGGCTAGCTTGAGCTGCTGTCACTGTGCCGCTA
>JBGTOF010000248.1:0-13720 GCA_041742695.1 Elainellales cyanobacterium
AGCACAAGGGAATTAAAACGCGGTTGAATTCACAAGTTGGTGTGGCCAGCAGAACATATCGATGCCGCTTCTCAATGCTGGGTGAGCAGCAGCTCTGAACTATCGCCTAACTTAGTTGTCGCCTAATTTAGACATTATTCAGAAAATATCCTTAGGTTAGACCATTTTAGACAGTTCACTGCGTTTTTTCCGTAGCTTCTACGGGGCTTTCATTGAGATTTCACACGATCAATCCCCGTGATGGGGGCAGCTGTGAAGCAGTCTTTTCTGGTAGGAGTAAAAGATGGGCTGAGATTGAGTACTCTCTAGTATCAAGGATTACGCTTGAACCGAGATATATTCAGGTATTCTACGTAGAAATCTAGAATGTGGAACCGTCACACAATGGGGCTGCACAACGACCACTGCCTCGGTGAAAAAACTCGGTGCTAGGGCGCTCAGAGGCTTGATCCGCGGCTGATTCCCAAGATTTTGTCCCGGTTAATGCAGTAGTAGATGCCCCAACCCAAGTTGGCAGTACAATCAGGATTAGCAGTGAGACAAAGGCAGAGAAACCAAGGGTAGAAGTCAGCATGAAAAGGCTTCCGTAAGTGGTGTAGTGTTCTACTCCTTGATACGCAAGCTACAGAAACAAATCAGGAAAGTTGTGTCGATTTTGTCAAGTCGTCTGCTATTATCCATCCCCCTGCTCGGTTAAACGCTCCCCATCCTTGTACTGTTGCAGGTCGAGGGAGCTGGCGCAGCATCTGGTCAACGTGACCCTGCAGCGTCACCACCTGCAACACTTGCCCCGCCAGATGGGGGGGACAACACAGCCGCAGAGGATAGGTATAGTCAGAACTGGGGAGTAATTCACCGCCAAATCGACTTGAGCCCGGAGAACGTACGGATGGGGAGAAAGGAGCCAGCAGGCGATCGCACGCACCGTCATACTGCTCGGGATGGTCGAGATAGTGCCGCTGCCACTGCAGCCAGTCCGGGTGGTGGGGCTCTACCCGCAGCAGGGGAACGACCGCCGCGGGAGCCGTTGGATCAGTCAGCAGAGCCTCTTGGAGCGATCGCACCGAGAGCGATCGCGGCATACAGTTCTGCTCTATGCAAAGCGCTGCCGCCATGCCCGCCGCCTGCCCAATCCCCATGACGACCGGCTGCAGGCGGGTAGCACCATTGGCAATGTGTGATACCGAGATATTTTTTTCGCAAACCAGTAGGCCCTCCACCGCTGCCGGAACCAGGCTGCCGTAGGGGATGGTGAAGGGCGTTCCCGTCCAGCGTCCACCCCAAGTCATAGCTTTGGGCTGAAGCGGCAGCGTGTAACCAGAATAGTGGTGGTCGTTGACATAGTTACCCAGGGCGATCGCCTCTACGTGACCCGCCTCATCCCTAGACAGCGGCGCCGCAATTTGGCCGTGTGAGGGTAAGATATCGGGCTCGGTTATAGTTTGCAGCCCCACCACGCGCCGACTTTCCCGCAGGTAAGGCTGCAACGCATAGGCGCCGCCACCCATACTGTTCGGCATTAGGGGAAACGCCTGCACCGCTAGGCCATAGCGCCGACCAGCCTGCTGTTGGATAAATCGGGCGAAATCCTGAGCGTAGTACCGTGCCGCTTGGAACAGCTCACGTCGAGACTCGGGCGATCGCACACATCGCTCTAAATCAACGCCGTAATCATTGCCCTGCTGCGGCCAATTGATCATCAACTGTCGCTGATCGGGAGCATAATGCTGGGCACTGGGCAACTGCCCATAGCTTAGAAAGCGCTCTAACCCATAGCCCTCCCAAGCCCCGGCAAAGGCCTCATCGTTGGACGCCAGCGGTGAGGGCGGAATGAGGGGTAAGTCTGCTCCCTCATTCCCATCCTGCATCACGACAACCCAGGTGGGAGATTGCACGGGGGCTCGCTGCTGCCACTCTGTGGGGTCTATCGGGGCGCTCGGTTCACCAAAGGTTGCCTGAGATTCCCAACCCCAGCGGTAGGAAACCTCTGCTAATGGCAGCAAATCCCCTAATTCAGTGCCATCCAGCACGATTTGCGCCTGCACTTGCACCGACTCAAACTCAACGCCTGTAATGCGATCGCCCTGACGTAGCACCCTCTGAGGCGTTTGTCCCACAATCCACGTGAGATTAGGGAGCGATCGCACCCAATCGGCAAAAATGGCGGCTCCGATGCGGGGCTCATAGGTAAAAAAGCTGACCCAGGCATGGTTTAAACCGCCGGGTTGATGCTGCTGGAGCGATCGCAAAAACGCACCCCACAGCCCCGTGTGAAACGCCGACAGCTCGTTACCATCGGGTGCGCTAACACCAGCCGCCGTTAGCATTCCCCCTAGCCAGCTAAACTCACTGACCAAAACTGTTTGCGCGCCGCGCCGCGCGGCCTGAATCGCAGCTGTCGTGCCGCCTGTGCCACCCCCCACCACCAGCACTTCAGTTGTGAGATAGTTCATCAAACCCACCGCCTTGCGCTAATCCCATGGCGTCACATCAAGATCCTGAGCAGGGTTAGAACGTCCTTATAGAAAGGGGTTCGGCACATACTGAAACCATGACCTCAGTCGCCCTAATCCAGCACTCTAAGTACCCCATCTTGCACAACGTAAGGAAGCGTCCCAAGGAGTCAGTCCCCAAAAAGAGGCAATTCCTCAAATTGCCCTCAAATTGCAAGTGGGTTCTAATCAGGATCTCAAACTGATTACTACCAACTAATTCCCGCCAATCAATGTATGGCGCGGTGGCACAGCCGCTGCGTCATACACTCAGCACAAATAGAGGCAATTGACAAGAACACATCAGCGTGAAACCAGACCCAACCGCATCTCGCTGGGTTTATTCGTCATCCATATCCTCATCATTCTCATCATTCTCATCATCTTGAGGCCCAAGAGGCGACACTGAGTTGGCCGAGACGACTGCTCCAAGTTCGAGCTGTTCCCGCACTTTCTTTTCGACGTCTACCGCAATATCGGGGTTTTCCTTCAGATACTTCACGGCATTATCGCGCCCTTGGCTAATATTCTCGCCGTTGTAGCTATACCACGCGCCCTTGCGCACCACGACGCCTGTTTCTTCCGCCATATCCATCAGGCAACCCAGAGCCGAAATACCTTCCCCAAAAATGACATCGAATTCTGCAATGCGGAACGGGGGTGCAACTTTGTTCTTGGCTACTTTGACCTTGGCGCGAATACCAAATTCTTCAGTGCCTTTTTTCAGTGTTTGAATCCGGCGAATGTCGAGACGCACTGAAGCATAGAATTTGAGCGCGTTGCCGCCTGTTGTCGTTTCGGGGTTGCCGTAGGTGACTCCAATCTTTTGCCGTAGCTGGTTAAGAAACACCACGCTGCATCCCGTTTTGCCAATGTTGCCCGTAATTTTACGCAACGCTTGGCTCATGAGGCGCGCCTGCAACCCCACATGAATATCGCCCATGTCGCCTTCAATTTCTGCCCGGGGCACCAGCGCTGCCACGGAGTCCACCACTACAATATCGACTGCGTTAGAGCGAACGAGCTGATCCACAATTTCTAGACCAGCTTCACCCGTATCGGGTTGCGAGACCAGCAGATTTTCGATATCGACCCCGAGCCGTGCGGCATAGGTAGGGTCAAGCGCGTGCTCAGCATCGACAAAGGCTGCAACGCCACCTATTTTTTGCACTTCGGCGATCGCATGCAGCGCTAGCGTTGTTTTCCCTGAGCTTTCTGGCCCATAGATCTCGATCACTCGACCTCTGGGCAGACCACCGCCCAGTGCCAGATCGAGCGTCAGCGCCCCACTCGATACCGTCTCTACCTTCATGCGCGAGGCATCCCCCAGCCGCATAATGGCCCCTTTCCCAAAGGAGCGCTCAATCTGGCTCATCACCAAGTTGAGCGCTTTGTCTTTTTCTGAACTTTCGGTAGCTTTAGCCATGGATGCCTCAACAAATGCCAGCAGGATGCAAAAATATGGTCAGTTTGAGCGAAACAATGGAAACGACATACGCCACCCAACATCAATCAATCATGTTAGAGGCACAATTCTTGGAGCCAAGCAGCAGTTAACCCTAGTATGGGGGCTTGACGCTAAGCCAAACGTCCATCAAAACAGGCTTCACAAAATCTAGCGCAAACCTGTGATAACCGTTCGTGTTCTAATAGCTCGAGTACTTCTTCTAAAGGATTAGAGGAAGAGCGTTAACGGAGGAGCGCTGGAGGGATGCTATCTCTTACCACTCTTGGTTTGACAGAGCACTATTCTCTACTATGCATTTTATCCCGGTCGCTACTCTGTCTCTAAATTCATGGCACGGTTTAAGGATGTGACGGAAAGGAAGGGCGCTATCGAGGCAATCAGCAAGAATTTTGGCTCAGCTATCGCTCAACCATTGCTATACAATTGTACTATAAAATATGGCTTGTGGGTTGTTGTATGGGCGATCGCTCCAAATTGTGGCTGTCACGGGTGCGGATTGGGCAGGCGTCACGGGCGTAAGTTGCGGCAGGGATTGGCGGGATCGGCTGCAATGACTCTGATCTAGGCGGTGGGTAGGCGGTTTTACACAGCTTGTAAACGCGTAGTGTCTGCACAACTTATATGCATCAATTGTCAATCCTTGATCAAACCCTTATCGAATAAATCGGCTATGATGGCACATTCCTTTGAGTCGTTTGATTTTGGTACATCCCCAGGTTTGGATGAATTAGCGGCTGGAATGCTGCCAGACAGCGTGTTGTCGGTGGGGGGCCTGACAACCTATCTGCAGGCACTGCTCGAGCAAGATGTGCAGTTGCAGCAGGTGTGGGTAGCGGGGGAGGTGTCGAGTGTGAATCGACATCGGAGCGGGCTGTTTCTTACCCTGCGCGATCCCGATGATGGGGCTTCGATCAACTGCGTAGCGTGGAACAACAGCCTCAGTCAGATGGTCACGACACCCAATGCGGGTGAGCGGGTGGTGATTTTGGGGCGCATCAGCCTTTATCCTCAGCGCGGGAGCTATCAGCTTGTGGCGTGGCAGGCGTTGCCAGGAGGCAAGGGGTTGCAGGCACTCCGGCTGCGGCAAATGCGGCAGCGACTAGAGGCTGAAGGGCTGTTTGACCCTGATCGCAAGCGATCGCTCCCGCCTCATCCCCAAACGATTGCCGTGGTGACATCGCCCCAAGCCGCAGCCTGGGGCGATATTCAGCGAACGTTGCGACATCGCTATCCGGGGTTGCGAGTGCTGCTGTCTCCGGCAGTAGTGCAGGGGGATCAGGCTCCGGACTCAATCGTGCGCGCCTTCACGCGAGTGGAGCAGCATGGGCAAGCAGAGTTAGTGATTTTGTCTCGCGGGGGCGGGGCCGTAGAAGATCTGGACTGTTTTAACGATGAGCGCGTGGTGCGGGCGATCGCCACCTGTTCCATTCCTGTAATTGCGGGGATTGGGCATCAGCGAGATGAATCGCTCGCAGACTTGGCGGCTGACTATTGTGCCCACACGCCGACGGCAGCGGCCGAACAGGCCGTGCCCCTCCTGTCTGATTTGTGCTATCAGCATGTGGAGCGAATTTTGCGAGTGCAGCGGGCAACCCAACAGCATTACCAAACAGCGGGCGATCGCCTGCAGCAGGGGCGCAATCGCCTGCAGCGGTTACCGATCGATCGCCACTTGGCCCAGCGCCAGCAGACCCTTGCCAGGTTGCAGCAGCGCTTAATTCGCAGCACAACCACCCGCGCTCAGCAGGCACAGCACCATTGCCACGCACTGCAACAGACCTTGCGTAGTCTTGATCCCAAGCTCGTGTTGCAGCGGGGTTATGCGCTAGTGCGGCAAGAAAATGGAGCGATCGCCCGCTCAGTTTACGCCATTCAACCCAGTCAAACCCTTTGGGTGCAGCTTGCCGACGGGCGACTGCGGGCGCAGGTGCTTGATACCCATCCCGATACTTTGGGATGATTGTGCCCGGTCGCACCGCATCACACAATCATGACACTCAGTCCTGTTGAAATCAGTTCGGTTGAAACTAGCCCTGTTCCTTTTTCCTGTCGTCACTCACTTGATTGCGCCTTGTTATGAATCAGCCTTCATCCAACGCAGCCCGTTCGTCTCGGTCGCCTGGCACCCGCTCGCCAAAAGCAAAGCAGTCTGCCCCTGAACCAACCTCGGCTTGGCACTATGAAACCTCCGTTAGCGAAATCGAGGCCATCATTGCTCGAATTGAGTCCGGAGAGCTAGACCTAGCAGAGGTGTTTGAACAGTTCGCCAGCGCGATTGACCGATTGCAGCAGTGCGAATTGTTTCTTAATCAACAGCAGCGCCAGATGGATCTGCTGGTCGAAACCTTGGTAGACGGGCCAGATGAAGATTAAGGTGGGCCCGTACCCTCTGCTGGTCTCTTAAAAAAAAGCTGTCTAGCTCAGGATGAATGGGGTCAGAGGCCTTTTTAAATCAGGCATTCAAGCGCATTAGTAGGGGCCAACTGAACCCGGCTCAACCAAACGCCTCAAAATAGTTGCTGCAAGCGTGCAGAGAAGCGGTATAAGAGGGAGCATCAATGTTCATCGTTGCGCTGCTGTGTCAGCATGGCCTTCCTACCGCTCATGCGGAAGGTTTAGCCGCCTATAGCACTCCTGCTGCCCATTTTTCTCTGGCCTTATGATTCACTCTCCTGCTTCGCATGTGTGTTCTTGGTTCCTGAAGCATATTCCCTGCCCTAGGGCTGTCCTATCCCCGCTGATGGTGGTGGGAATGGCAACAGCGTCGTTGATGGGTGGAGCAGGGGCGATCGCCGCCCCAACTCAGCGCATCGCTCAAGCCGTAGTAGACGGGCTGCCGCCGCCGCCCATTTCAGTGGGGCAGTTCCCCTCTGCGTATCCTGGCGGATATCCTGGCAGCCCATTTCCCCAAAGCGGGTTTGGCCAGCCCATTTTCAACCCCAACACTCCTGTATTTCTGGTGCTGGTTAACGGCAACAGTCAGCGGCTGCTCAATCAAGTGCGGCGGCTAGAGCCCTCAGCCCGCATCCGCACGATTGACAATGCCAATGTGATTCAGGCAGGGGTGTATGCAATCCGGCCCCAGGCTGAGCAGCAAGTGCAGGTGCTGGCAACTCAGGGCATTGTCGGAAACGTGGCGTCTACGACCTATGCGATCGCCTTCGATGTGGCCCCGCCCACCACGCCGGGCTTTCCGGGTGCGCCTGTGGGCGATGCCTATTATTTGGTCGTCCCCAGCAGTTTGGCTCAGTTAGACGCCGTGAGCGCGCAGATCATTCGCCTGGGCAACGGCTTTCGCGATACTGAGGTGCGGCAGGCACGCGAGTCGCCCTTAGGGCCTCATGTGCGGGTCGGGCCGATTGTAGGCGTCACAGCTGCTGAGCGATGGAATCGATTTCTGCGCGATTTTGGCCTAGATTCGCGTATTTATGCCGTTCGCTAACGTGAATAGATCGCTTTGCTAGCCTTGCCGTTTCAGAGAGGATTGCCCCTCTTGCGATAGACGCAATGGAAACTGACGCTTTTTTCCAGTCTAGTTGCCCTCGGCTGACGCAGTTAGAGCGCGTCGTGGTTACAGCTGAGCAGATGGCCGCCATTGAGTCCCGTATGTTTGCAGCGGGAATGCCCGTCGCGGCGCTGATGGAAAAAGTGGCTAGATTAGTGGTGCAGCGGGTGATGGCGCAGGTGGGCGCAGCGCCTCGGCGCGTAGGTGTGTTGGTGGGGCCAGGGCATAACGGCGGCGATGCGCTGGTGGTGGCGCGCGAGCTGCATCTGCAGGGCTACCGCGTGCAATGCTGGCAGCCCATTGCTCAGCTCAAGCCGCTGACAGAGCAGCACGCTCGCTACGTAGCCAGTTTGGGCATTCCCAGCGTGGACTCAGTACAGGCATTGGCTGACTGCGATGCCTGGGTGGATGGGTTGTTTGGCGTGGGTCTGACGCGATCGCTCTCTGACGATTTGGCAGCAGCCATTCACCAACTCAACCAGTGGTCAACCGCAGCGCGCCCTATATTCAGCATTGATCTGCCATCGGGATTGCATACCGATACAGGCGCTGTGTTAGGCGCCGCCGTGCAAGCGACCCATACCCTGTGCCTGGGGCTGTGGAAGCGCGGCCTGTTTCAAGAGCAGGCACTGGCCTATGTGGGGCAGGCAGAGTTGGTCGATTTTGGGCTGCCGCTGGCAGATGTGGCGGCGGTGCTGGGCGATCTCTGTGAGCTGGCCGTGCAACGAATTACGCCGCAGGGGGCGATCGCCGCGCTTCCCATTCCCCGCTCCATCACGGCCCATAAATATCAGGTAGGGCACCTGTTGCTGGTGTGTGGGTCGCGGCAGTATCCAGGTGCGGCGCTGCTGTCGGCCAAGGCCGCCCAATCCAGCGGCGTGGGGATGCTGTCGGTTGCGGTGCCGGAGACACTCCTGCATTTGGTCGTAGCGCAAGTGCCTGGGGCGGTGGTGCGGGGCTGTCCTGAAACTGCAGAGGGCGCGATCGCCCATCTACCCCCTAATCTAGATCTCAGCCAATATCAGGCGATCGCCTGTGGCCCCGGCTTAACCCGTGCTACCCACGCCGCCCTCGACCAGGTGCTCGCCAGCTCTGTGTCCCTGGTGCTCGATGCGGATGGGCTGAATCTGCTGGCCGAGTTGGGATTAGACGCCGTGCGATCGCGCCGTGCCCCCACCCTGCTGACGCCCCACCTGGGTGAATTCCGGCGTCTGTTTCCCGATTTGGCAGAACGCTTAGCGGATGATCACCTTGAGCTGGCGATCGCCGCTGCTCATCAATCCAATTGCATTGTGTTAATGAAAGGTGCCCGCATGGCGATCGCCACTCCTCAGGGGCGCGTCTGGCTCAACCCCCACAGCACTCCGGCACTGGCGCGGGGCGGCAGCGGTGACGTGCTGACCGGGCTGCTCGGTGGACTGCTCGCTCAGGGGCAGCAGCGTAACACTGCACCAGAGCTAAGTGCGCAGGCTGCCGTCTGGTGCCATGCCCAGGCCGGCATCCATGCTGCTGCTACGCGGGGAGAATTGGGTGTTGATGCCATGACCCTAGCCGAGTCGCTGCCTCACGTCTGGCAAACCCTGGTATGAAACACTCTGGAGCTGATCCCATTCCGGATGCCCTCGAGAGAATTAATTCCCACTCCACTGGCACTAATTTTATTTTCATTCAGTCATAGAAGTTAGCTATAACGCGAACGTTTCCGCTATTGTTTAATGCGGATGACGATGCTCTATTTACAAAACGATACGGGTTGTAATTGAGTGTGACAGGTTTATTCTGTCTTCAGTTATTTACTTCTATGCTTTAACCCACATCGCGACATCACATCGGCTCTACAGGAGGAGTAACGAATCTCAATGAACAAACTATCAATTTCTCTACTTTTGGCTCCAGCAGCAGTTGCCAGCCTCTCCATTCCTGCCTTTGCTAGTGGAATACTACCTCCAACGGAAACTATTCTGGTGGCGCAGGGGTCAGATTTTGTAAGTGTTGCACAGGATTTCGTCGTCCGTTTAGGGCAACAACAATTTACATCTGCGACCCAAGACTATGATGCGATCGCTCAAGATGTAACAACCCAAAGTTTGCAGCAATATTGGAATGATATTGTGAGCGCAAGCGGGTCATTTCAACAAGTTGTCGATATTCAATTGCTTGAAGAAGGTGAAGGTGAAGCACTGGTGCTGGTATCTTGCCAGTTTGAGCGCGATCGCCGAGATTTGATTGTGCTATTGACCAACAACGGAGTCACCAGCTTCAACGTGGTGGAATAGCAGTTTCTTGGAGGTAGAGAAGCCGGGTGCGTTGCCATCTTCTCAAGTCTCTCCATTCCAACAATAATGATTCAGTTAGCAGTAGTTGACCAATTCCTATGAAAGGTATTCTTCGTAGTCTTACAACCCTGGCCGCTGTTGCTTTGGGTGCCATCTCTACCTCCAATCTCACAGTTTCTGCCGCCACCTTTGGGCAACAAGAGGTAGATCAAACTCGATTCGTTGCATTTTCGTCGCGGGGCATCACGACCCGAGGCTTGATTGTTGTAGAACAGGTGACTGATTCCCGTCCTTGCTGGGAAGAAGTTGGGTCTAACCCCGTGTTGATCAACCCCTTGCTGCTTCAGTTTGACTTTACCGGTATTTGCAGCCGCGCCACCGATCGCAATGGCTACTCCATCCGCGCCAACGGCGAAGATTTAGGCCTCGCCTACACCCTACGGATTTTTGAGCGTCAGGGCAACTTGGTGTTGCTAGGCGTCCCCACCGATCGCAGCCGCCCCATTTTAGAAATCGCCCGAACTGTGGGCGTTACGAACGACTTCGCCAAGCTCACGCTTGATCCCGGCTGGCGGTTTACCAAGCGCACCTTTGGCGATAGAACCTTGGGGCATGTGTACCTTACCTACGAAGGGGTCTTCCCGCCCGGAGGCGTAGTGGTCAATCCTAGCCCATCGCCATCCCCGTCACCATCCCCGTCGCCATCTCCATCCCCGAGTCCCAGTCCTGCTCCCACCTTTAGCGATATCTCTCGCGATATCTATCGCCAAGAGATTCAGCAAGCCGTGAATATTGGCTTTATCGCGGGCTTCCCCGATGGCACCTTCCGCCCCACGGCTACATTAACGCGAGAACAACTGGTATCGATGGTGCTGGATGGCCTGCCGACTGCGCCAAACGTAAACCTGCAACTGCCCACGCAGGCCAGCGGCAACCCCTTCTCAGACGTGAATGCATCGCGTTGGAGTGCCGCCAAGATTCAGTTTGCGCGTGACAACAACATCGTTGCAGGCTATCAAGACGGAACCTTCCGCCCTGGGCAGCCTGTAACTCGAGCAGAGCTCATGGCGGTGCTAGACCGAGCCTCTAAGTTCGCCCAGAATCAGCGAGGTGATTCTACCGCGCTATTGCCAACACAGACTCCTGTGGCCTTCACAGATATTCAAAATCACTGGGCCCAAGGGGTGATTAATGAGATGGCTGCATTTTGTGGCGTGGCGTCTCCTCTAAACGAGCAAGGCACTCGGTTTGAGCCGAATGGCCCAGCACTGCGCAACTATGCCGCTACTGGCACCCTGCGGATGCTGTCTTGCTTGCAATTGCCTGAGTAATCGGGCTACTTCCCATTAGGGCTGATGCTGGAGTTCGTCGATGGATGCACTCCAGCATTAGTCCACATAGCAGCAGAGGTTATCTCCAATCCGCATACATAGCGTTTGACGCGCTGATTTGAATGTTGATTGGGTTAACTCAACCTATCGGTTGCAAGACTCTAGGTGAGTTAGACACACTGTTTCAGCCCTGTGCTGCGGGGCTGAAAAAAACTAAAACCGTGCTGCCCGCATCGCGAGCAGCACGGTTTTAGGCATTTACCAAACTGACGTCATACCCCGGATTTATAACCGTCAATCTGCAGGGATGGCAGCTAGCACTTGGCTTGGGCGCTATCGGCGCGAGGTTGCCATCACAATTCGCAAGACATACCAAAACATCAGCGCCACTGAAGCAAATAGCTCTAGCGATGCGGCCACATGGTGTCGAGTTGAGTAATGATGCATCACTTTGGACGTGTCATAGAGGATGGCAGCGGCGGCAAATGCCACCATCACAACAGAAAACACTAGGCCGAGGGTAAACCCAAACAACACACTACAAACAATAAGTCCTAGCGCCACTAGTCCACCAATTTTCAAGATTCCGCCCAAAAAGGAGAAGTCGGTTCGGGTGGTGAAGGCAATTAGCGTTAGCCCTGCAAAGAGTGCCAGGGTTAGCAGCCCTGCAGTGGGGATGACGCTGGCATCTGAAAAGACAGCTGCCATATACAGTAACGGCGCAAAGATGAGCGCCTGCGCGACTACGTAGATCCCCAATCCAAAATACTGGGTGCCTGTGTCATCAGCCTTGGCAACCAACCCTCGAGAAAACCAGCCCAGCAGCGAGAATGCGCCGAGGATCAATAGCCAGGTAAAGCGCCCTCCGGCTACAAACCGGAAGAGAGCTTCGGCAAGGCCCGTTTGAAACAGCAGATACTCCACGCCGATAAATGCGGCGATCGCCCCTGCCAAATGAAGGTAGGTTTTCTGAATGAACTCGGCGCGATCGCTCGGACGCGCCTGTGCCACAGTGATCATAGAATCCTCATGAATAAGTAAGGTTTACGGCTTGTTACAAGCCTGAGAAGCATCTGATGGCCGCAGTGCAGCCGCCGTAGTCAGATGTTTCTCAGGCATTATTGTGAGATGCAGGATATGCGTCGTTCACCCTCAGCCCATTCGCATACTGAGGTCTAACCACGTTGAGCGGGTAATGGGCGCACTGGTAGAGATGAAATCCACCCCAGTTTCGGCAACCGCCTGAATCGTGTCTAAGGTTATATTGCCCGATGCCTCAATTTTAATGCGATCGCCCATCTGCCGAATAACTTGCACCGCCTGAGTCATCTGCGGCAGCACCATGTTGTCTAACATAATGATGTCGGCTCCATGCTGGAGCGCGTCCTCAACCTGATCGAGCGTCTCAGTTTCGACCTCAATCGTCAGGGGATAGGGCATTTGAGCGCGGATGCGGGCGATCGCCGGTTTGATGCCGCCCGCCGCTTGAATATGATTATCTTTAATCATCACTGCATCATCCAGCCCGGCCCGGTGGTTCACCGCTCCGCCCACGCGGGTGGCGTACTTCTCCAGCAGGCGCAGCCCGGGCGTCGTTTTGCGGGTGTCTACTAACTGGGCCGGATAGTGAGCAATGTGCGTCACATAGCGACGGGTAGCCGTGGCAATGCCACTCAGTCGCATGGCGAGATTAAGCGCCACCCGTTCCCCCATCAGTAGCGCATCCAGCGGCCCTTGCAGATGGGCGATCGCCTGACCTGGCTCGCACCAGTTGCCTTCTGCTACGGCAGGCGTAAAGGCCACACCTGCATCCACCTGCTTAAATACCCGCGCCGCAATCGGCAACCCGGCGATCACCCCAGCTTCTTTGCAAATCCACTGAGCCTGCCCCAGCGGTGCAGACACAGGAAATAACCCCTGAGTCGTGCGATCGCCTCGACCTATATCTTCTTGTAACCACTGCTGCAGCAGCGGGTCAAGCACCAACCACGGCGGCAGGGCAACAGCGTGCGTCATGGTGTTCCTGTCCACTCCATTGATAGAAAAAGGGGTTCTATAAAGACGCTGCCGCTTGCTCTGTCTGGATTTGGCCACCTAAACCTTGAGGTTTCGTATCCAATATTGCTGGCCTGCGGTTGGAAACTTTATATCGTTTGTGTAAGCGTTGCGCATAGGGATTTTACAACCTAGTCAGTAAGCAGGGGAACGCCTACAAAAAAGCTCTAGAGGTAAGGCTCCAATGGTCTTTTCTACCTGTGCAGTTAGACCGCACAATCCATTTTTCCTCCTAAGAAGGCATACAGGAGGACATCAATGTAAATCCATCTTAATGAAGATTTGTAAACAACCAAAACCAGGCACTCTTTTTATAGGCCTACTCACTGCTCCTGACTGTTGACTAGTTTCTGAAACCCAGAATGTTTTGAGGGCGATCGCCCTAATCTAATCAGAGCAACGCGAAGATGGGTTCTCTATCAAAAAAACGAGTGCCGCAAACACAACGGTTTGAGTTTTGACACCATTTCTTAAACGTAGGATTTGATACTGCTAGCAACCTAGTCAGAACCTATTACTTTAAATTCTCTATAAAAAATGAGGCTGAAAACCCAGCCTCATCTATCTAACTATCGCTCTCTAGCGAACCAAAC
>JBGTOF010000254.1:0-2589 GCA_041742695.1 Elainellales cyanobacterium
TTCTAGATGAGGTGACGCGTAACCTGGTCGACAATCCCCTCCTGAAGTCGCTGCACGAAGACCACACCGTGTACTCACCAGAAAACACCCTGCTGCGCTCCAAGCAGGGGCGTGAAATTGCGGTTGAAGACAGCGCGGCCCCCATCTACAACGACCGAGGCCATCTAGAGGGAGCCGTGATGGTGATGCATGACAGCACTGAACAGCGGCGCATGGAGACCCAGCTAGAGCACAATGCCCTGCACGATGGCCTGACCCAGTTGCCCAATCGCGCCCTGTTTCTAAATCGCCTACAGCAGGCGATTGATCGGTCGCGGCGATCGCCTGAGTTTGGCTTTGCCATTATGCTGATCGATCTCGATCGCTTCAAAAGTATCAACGACACCCTGGGGCACCTAGTTGGCGACCAGTTGTTGGTAGAAATTGCCCCTAGATTGCAGACTCATCTGCGCAACATTGATACTGTGGCCCGCTTTGGCGGCGACGAATTTGTCGTGCTGTTAGAAGACGTTACCGATGTAGCCATCGCCTGCCACACCGCCGAGCGCATTTTAACCGAGATCAAGACCCCGTTCTTAATCGGTCACCACGAGTTGTTGATCACTGCCAGCATTGGTATGGTGCTGAATTCGATTCCCTACGAGCAAACCACCGATATCCTGCGCAATGCCGATATCGCCATGTATCGGGCTAAAGAACGGGGACGCGGTAACTACGAGCTCTTCGATACGGTCATGCACGGCCAGGCCCGTGCACTCATACAGCGAGAGCACGCCCTCAGTGGTGCAATCGCCCATGACCAACTCATAGTGCACTACCAGCCCATCGTTTCCTTGGCCACCCACGAGGTTACTAGCCTAGAAGCTCTGGTGCGCTGGCAAAAGCCCAACGAGGCGCTGATGTATCCAGACCAGTTCATTGCCCTGGCTGAAGATATGGGCCTCATCACCACTCTTGATCAGTGGGTGTTTAAGGAAGCCTGCCAGCAGCTACAAGCCTGGCATCAGCTGGGAGCAGGTGCCTGGGTCTTAGCCAATAACCACTTGGCCAGACGGGCCAACAGCCCAGACCCAGCCCCAACCCTGTCGATTAATGTCAATCTGTCGAGCAAACATTTTGCTCAAAAAAATCTGGTAGAGACCTTCGCCAACATTCTGCAAGATACTGGCCTCAGTGGGCACCATTTGAAGCTAGAAATTACCGAGAGCGTATTCATTAAAAATGCCAAAGAAGCGGCAGCCATGCTCAAGCAGCTCAAGCAGCTCAACGTGCAAATTTGCCTGGATGATTTTGGCACCGGCTATTCGTCGTTCAGCTATCTGCATCAGTTCCCCATTGATATTGTCAAAATCGATCGCTCCTTTATCCAAAACATCGGCACTGATGCTGAAAAGCTCGCCATTGTGCGGGCCATGGTGGGTCTTTGCCATACCCTGGGAATGACGGTGACCGCCGAGGGCATCGAAACCCCTCAGCAACGAGATATTTTGCAAGATTTGGGCTGTGAGTATGGCCAGGGCTACCTGTTTGCCAGGGCCACCGATGGCACTACCATTACTCGCGGGCTGGCTAGCTCTAGCTCTAGCAATGGCTCAGGCCTCTCTTACCCGCCTGGGAAAACAGGGATCAATAGTCCGGACACTTTTCTGAGCAAGCGCTGAAACCCTTGATTTCTCGTTAGTCAGGCGACTGTGGAAGAGTTCTGAAACCTGCATTCTACTGTTGGCCATTAAAAACTTTCCGGAGTGTTGAGGGATAAAACATCAGTACAGAACATGTGAACTATAGGAGAAATCCTCTTCAGTCTAGACCCGCTGCCCTAAAAATTCCAGGACTCAAGATGGACAGGGTTTTTCAGTTGTTTTAACTATTAGCTAAAACAACCACTCATTTCTGCCCAAATCTGCATAAGCGTAAGAAATGTCAGCGACGACCGACGGCAGAAACGTCACAAAACAATTTATTCAGGAGCCGTTCGGCTAAGCGCTCAGGGGGGCACGAGAGAATGAGGGTTTCAGCTCTTAATCAACCTATTCAGGCCTGGTTAAACCTAGATTGTGCTGATTTGGGTCTCAACGATGCCTGAAAGCTACTAACTCAGCACCCCCCTGCACGGTTACTTTTTGACAGAGTTATAATCTTAGAATAAGCCGAATAAAAAAGGCCACTTTCAAGAAAAAGCTGGGTACAAAAACACCAGCGAAGTTGCTAAAAGCTGAGTATCTTTTTGTCCTATTTCGCCTATAGAAAAGATCCTTTTGATGCTTTTTTAGAAAATTCTGGTCAGCCATGGACAATTGGCCTTCCTTGTATTTGGATGGCTCTCTTATTGGCTATTTACAAAGGCGCTGATTGATATTTCGCAGGCTCACTGTTTACCAGCTGCAAGCCACAGCCATGAGGATTCACTATGATTGCCGATCATCTATCTTCCCTAACCCAGGGTGACCTTGATAACTCACTGGGTGCCCTTACTGATTTCCAGTCCGGCCCCTGGCAACAATCCATTGATCTGCGCGACTTCATTCAGCGCAACTATACCCCCTACACCGGGGATGGCACCTTTCTCGCCGCCGCCACCCCTCGCAC
>JBGTOF010000263.1:0-22003 GCA_041742695.1 Elainellales cyanobacterium
CGCGAGTGTCTCAAGATGTACGTCAATGGCTGTGGGTTTCGAGCTATTGAGCGGGTCAAAGGGGTGCATCATACAACCGTGATTACCTGGGTGAAGCAGGTGGGTGAATTGCTCCCGGATGCGTACGACCCTGAAACGACCCCAGAGGTAGGCGAACTTGACGAACTAGAAACCTTTGTGGGCTCAAAAAAACAAGATTTGGCTGTGGACGGCCGTTGACCACTTCAGGAAAGGGATTTTGGGTTGGGTCTTGGGTGACCACAGTGCCAAGACGTTTCAACCGCTTTGGTCGCGGGTGGCTGGCTGGCAGTGCTACTTCTCTGTCACTGACGGGTGGACGGTGTATCCCAGCTTTATTCCAGAAGGCGATCAAATTGTCAGCAAAACCTATATGACTCGGGTAGAAGGAGAGAACACTCGTTTACGGCACTATCTCGCTCGTTTGCATCGCAAAACGCTTTGCTACTCCAAGTCCGTAGACATGCTGGCTCACTCTATCCGACTGTTACTTCACTACCTCAAGTTTGACGATATCCCTGTCCCTCCAAGGTTCATCTCTTGATTCAGCAACGCCGCTTTTTTTATTAATGATTTGTTGGTAACGGACTCACATGCACATAAAAAAGCCCCCGGGCGTCTTTCCTTGTTTCGACTCCGGGGGCTTTTTTTATTCCTCACACCTGTAGAAAGAGTACTGTGAGACCCTTTGCCTTAAAACCAGCCTCATGCCACTTCCACAGCTGGCATAGGTGAGCCTCCATTGCGATAGTGGTATTCAAGTGATGATGGATGGGGCAAGGACTGAATTCTCGCTCCCCAATCATGATCCTCCTAGGACTATCAGTACTGCTTCAGCCGCAACATCTCATGAATACTTACAGCAGCATCTATGCCGTTGTGCAGCAGATTCCCCTTGGGCGAGTCGCGACCTATGGGCAAATCGCCACGCTAGCAGATCTGCAGGGCAAAGCGCGCCTAGTCGGTTATGCTCTATATCGCGTGGTAGAAGGCAGCGACATTCCCTGGCATCGGGTAATCAATGCTCAAGGCAAGGTATCGGAATCGCCGTTTCGCAATGGCAGCGATGATTTGCAGCGATCGCTCTTAGAGGCAGAAGGCATCGAATTCGACCGCGCGGGCCACATTAACCTGCGCCAATACCAATGGCAACCCGATTTAGCTCAGTTTTTTCCAGATGAATAGCGTGTTTAAACTGCGTCCCGTGTGGCTTGACCGCCACTCCTTGTGTCAGCCTCGAGATGTACGACATCGCGCAGTGGGCTTGCTGCTCCTTATTCTGCTGCTGCATCTCAGCGTGATGCCCGCAGCCTCTGCGTCGTCGTTGCAAGGCCCAATGGGAGACCCAATAGGGGCGATGCTTGCCGAGACGGCAACGCCAGACATCTACACTCACTATCATTCTCGCCGCTCCAGCGCAGATGGCATTGGCAAAGTTTACCTAGGGCGCGAAATTTCTCAGGTGATGGGGCATCGCGGTGCGGCTTGGTTAGAGCGCCCCAGCCGCAGTTGGGAAGAGCATCCAGCGGATTTGGTGCAGCAACTAAACCTAAGCCCTGCCGATGTGGTCGCTGATATTGGGGCAGGCACTGGCTACATGACCTTTCGACTGAGTTCGCAGGTACCCGAGGGCCAAGTCTATGCAGTGGATATTCAGCCTGAGATACTAGCCATGCTGCAAGCGCTGAAGCAGAATCAGCAGGCCGACAACGTTATTCCTATTTTGGGCAGCGAAACCGATCCTCACCTGCCGCCCCAGAGCATCGACTTAGCACTTTTAGTCGATGCTTATCACGAATTTGCTTACCCTTACGAGATGATGACGCACCTTGTCTCAGCTCTAAAATCTGGGGGGCAGGTGGCACTGGTGGAGTATCGCGGGGAGAACCCGTTCATCCTCATCAAGCGGCATCATAAGATGACCCAGCGGCAGGTGCGACGCGAAATGAACGCAGTGGGGCTGCTGTGGCAAGAAACGCTGGAGTTTTTGCCACAGCAGCATGTCATGATATTCCGCAAACCTTAGGCAATGTTGAGCGCTTGCAAAACAGCGACGAGGATGGAATTGACAATGCTGAGGGCGATCGCCCCAATAAGGGCACTGCCAATGCCCCAGCGCAGCCGAAACCCCTGCACCAGCAATGCCGTTAGCCCAAACACAATCACGCTGGTGATTAATGGAATCAGCCCTAGGCTGATCACGGCCCCAAAGGTTCTTAACCCCTCAGGAAACAGGTTGAGCACCCCATTCAGCGCGCCGATAATGCCACCAGAGATGAGTGCCACTACCGGATTGTCGATTTCGACCCCGATGGGCAGCTTAGAGATAATCAGCAGGCTAATTGCCAGCACAATAATGGAAATAATAAAGCCAACCACAGCGTTTACTCCTTAAAACGGTCTAAATTAAACGGTTCAACCCTAAATAAACCCTGAATTGAGGACTCTATACAAGATTGCTGAAACACGTGTTGATATTATGTTGATATGTTAAGTCTTTTACCGTATGCGTCCTTGAGCCTCTGACCATCAACCGGGTTGAAATGAACGCCTGCATGGAGAACCTGTTCGTCCCTTCGCTCATCACGATCATGTTCTAAATAGGGAAGGGGCTTCGGAATATTCCCGACTGACGTTACGAGTGACAGGCGAAGAGGTTGAGCATATCCCCCACTTACGAAGGTCGGGGCTCAAGAGAATAAGTGAAAGATGTGGGCCAATACGGTATTGGATAGCAGAAATCCGTCAGGAACCGTGAGGCGAAGGCGATCGCCCGCGTCTATCTGCACGAGTCCTTGCCGTACATAGGCGTGTAACCCCTCCAAAAGACGATACACCGTCGCTTCGCCAAATTGATTGCATAATGCCGCCACGCTGACCCCCTCTCGCAGCCGCAGCCCTAACATCAGCGTATCCAGCAGTTGCTCCGTGAGTGGGGTGGGAGTGCAGTCGATTAGGGCTCCAGATTCTAGCCAGGCATAATACGCCTCGCGAGTGCGCGGGCGGGTAAAGCGCTGGCCTTGCACATAGCTGGCAGCTGCCATGCCCATCGCGTAGTAAGGGCGATTTTCCCAATACACGCGGTTGTGGCGGCACGCGTAACCTGGTTTGGCATAGTTTGAGATTTCGTAATGGTCGTAGCCAGTGGTGGTAAGAGTCTGGTGCGCTTGGCGATACATCTCGGTGGTGGCGTCGTCGCTGGGGAGAGGCGCTTCGCCGGGGGTATAGCGTTTGCCAAACACCGTGCCCGGCTCAATGGTGAGATCGTAGATAGAGAGATGGGTGGGATTGAGAGCGATCGCCCGCTCCAGCGACTCTTGCCAATGGGCCATCGTCAACCCTGGCAAGCCCGAAATTAAATCAAGGCTAAAATTCTCAATCCCCGCTTGGCGCAGCAGCGCTACCGCTTGAGGAATATCGTCGGAGGTGTGGGTGCGTCCGCAGACCGCCAGCAACTCTGACTGAAACGCCTGTGCTCCCAAGCTGACCCGCGTGATTCCGGCAGCCGCATAGCCCTGAATCTGAGTCAAGTCAAACGTGCCAGGGTCCATCTCCATCGACACCTCTGCAGAGAAGGCAATACCGAACCGCTGCCGCAGAGCTGCCAAAATCTGTTCGAGTTGCCCAACCGACAGCAGCGATGGAGTTCCCCCCCCAAAAAAGACGGTCTCTAACGGACTTGTCTCAGAGGATGCATCGGAATGAATGGGCGTTTGGGCAATTTCTTGGCAGAGGTGCTGCACATAGGTGCAAATGGTGCGCGAGCGATCGCCCCAGCGAGCATCCCCCACCACTGAAATCGGAAAATCACAATAGAAACAGCGTCGCCGACAGAAGGGAATATGCAGGTAGGCAGCCGCAGGAGCTGCTCTTGTTTCGTTAATGCATGGGTGAATCGGCGGGCGATCGCTCGATGACGGAGGCGGCATTACTGTCATTGCAATAATTCCTAAAGAACCGTCGGGAATCTCCGACGATATAATAAGGCTGTATTTGTGCTTATGGCCTGCACGGTGGGCTATGATCTTAGCCCCGAACAGTCATCCCCTTTGCCAGCGCCCACATGAGCGGCTGAACTGCTGACCAACTCATTCGGGATTCCGTGACCTCCACAGACCACACCGCCCCATCCCAGAGCAACCTGGACTATGCTTGACGCCATTATTGTCCTCTCATTCATCCTAGCAGGGGTGGGAATCGGCTTCTACAGCGTAGATTTCTTGCCCGACGATGCCCTTCGTCAAGTGTCAAACATTGAAGGGTTAAGCTTTGTCATTGCTGGCTTTGGCGGCATTTTGGGGCTGGCGATTGGTTTGGTGGTGCAAACTAGCTATCAGCGGCTAGAGCGGCAAGTCCGCGAAATGCCCGTCGATCTATTGCTGAGCCGCTCGTTGGGACTGATCCTCGGATTGTTGGTCGCCAACTTGCTGTTGTTGCCCGTGTTCTTGTTGCCGATCCCTAGAGACTTTGGCTTTATTAAACCGCTAGCGGCAGTGGTCGGCAGCATTTTGTTTGCCGCGACTGGGGTGAACTTGGGAGGGGCTCATGGGCGATCGCTCCTGAGGCTGATTAACCCCAATAGCGTAGAAACGCTGCTCGTGGCCGAAGGCACCCTTAAGCCCACAAGCAGCAAGGTGCTAGATACTAGCTGCATCATTGATGGCCGCATCGAAGATATTTTGGCGACGGGGTTCGTAGAAGGGCAAATTCTAGTGCCGCAGTTTGTGCTGCAAGAGCTGCAGCAGGTTGCTGATGCCTCCAACGACATGAAGCGCACTCGCGGACGGCGTGGCCTAGATATTCTAAATCGGCTAAAGGAACGCTATCCCGACAAAATTGTGATTCACTCTGCCGATTATGATGACATCTCAACGGTAGATGCCAAACTGGTGCGGCTGGCGCAAGACATCAATGGCATGCTGCTTACCAACGACTACAACCTCAACAAAGTTGCTAGTTTGCAGCAGGTGCCCGTGCTCAATATCAACGACTTGGCGCAGTCCATGCGACCCTCCTACCTGCCGGGCGACAACCTAGAGCTAAAAATTCTCAAGCAGGGCAAGGAGCCCGAACAGGGTGTTGGCTATCTTAATGACGGCACCATGGTGGTGGTAGAAGGGGGCGATCGCCTCATTGGTGAAGAAACCATCGTGGTCGTCACCGGAGCATTGCAAACCTCCGCAGGTCGCATGATTTTTGCTCGCCCTGACGCCGATTCTAGCCCGTCGACTAGCCCAAACTCTACCGTTTCACGCAAGTAGTAATGCCGTCTTAAATGCAGCAGTCTTAAAACCAGACTTTGAGTAGGTTGCCATCATTCTACTGTGCACCATCGCCAGCTATAGCGATTCCACTCATACACGCCTTGAATTTCATATTCCATGCCGTTGTCAAACCGAATGATGCAGTTGGTATGGGCTGTGCCGTTTTCACCCCCTATTTCGGCGGTGTTCGACAAGCTCACCACCGTGCACGGAAACCACTCCTGTTGACAGGGCCCGTCCTCCTGCACCCACTCCCACAAACTGTTGGATACTTCAATGCGATCGCCTACTTGGATCTGAGTCGGGCGAGCATACTGACTCACATGGGACGGTCGCACCCGTTCTAGCCATTGCAGGCCATATTGATCGCGGATAAACTGCACTGCACCAGAGTCTTGGCCAGCAACCCAGTCATTTAGCAGTTGCGCCTTCCAGTTGCGGCTTTGTTGCTCTTGCTCAGCAATAAACTCGAGCAGGGCATGCTGTTGATCTGCCTCTAGCGCATCAAGTGGATTCTCAGCCGCATCATTGGTTGTGCTGTTAGGGAGGGGATGGAGTAGCATCCGAATTAAGATGGATTGCTGCTGCCCCGTAAGGGGACAGCCTGCCGCGTCGCACTCATCTACGGCAGCCTGAAGCAGCGCGTCATAGTCAGGGGAGGACATTGCGACTGAACCCGCGAAACGTGACCTGATTAATCTTGCATTATCGTCTTATCCGTCAACTCAGCTCAATCTTTCGCAAAATCTTGTCACATAGATTCCAATAAACCGACAACTCTGCACCCAGACCAGAGCGGTTGAGGAGGCGGATACATTGCTGAGACTGACGTGATTGAACCAGTTTGGGGAGGATTAGCGTCCCTAAACTTGTCCACCCTCCCCAGAACACTGCACAGAGTAGGTTAGTGCTGAGTGCTTGGAATCATCGTTGAGTGAACAGTGCGACGGACAAATCCCTACCGGAAGAGAGAAGACCGTCTGAGGCTCTTTCGACCATGCTGGAAAGATGCTGGAAAGCCAAGGAGAATTAGCCATCGTCGCTCAACGCTTATCGACCCATGTGCATACTGCGCCTGTGGCTGCAGAGCTTGTTACCCTGGCCAGCACTATGGCAGATGAATTTGCCACCCAGGCTGGGATCATTGATCGGCCTGGCGCGTTCCCTCAAGCAGAATTCCAACGCCTTGCAGCGGAAGGATTCTTTGTAGCCCCGCTGCGGCCTGCGTGGGGGGGATGTGGTTTGGGGATCGATGCTAGTTTGACCCATGACCTGCTAATGTTGCTTAAGCACATTGGGCGTGGCAATTTGGCTGTAGGCCGGGTGTACGAAGGGCACGTAAACGCGCTTCAGCTCATTCAAACCTTTGGCACTGCTGAGCAAGTTGAACGGTATGGAACCGATGTGCGCGATCGCCATATGCTCTTTGGCGTGTGGAATGCGGAAGATGCCGATGGGCTCAAAATTTTGTCTATTGGGGAAGGCCGCTATCGACTAGAAGGGGCAAAAACCTTCTGCTCTGGCGCGGGATATGTAGAGCGACCTTTTGTTAATGGCACACTGCCCGATGGCACCTGGCAGATGTGCATTGTGCCCATGGATAAGGTGACGACTCGCACCGATCCAACCTGGTGGCACCCTGCAGGGATGAAAGCCACAGCCAGTTATAGGATTGACTTTAGCGGCGTTGAGCTGGATGCGAGCGATTTAATTGGTCAACCCAGCGACTATATGCGTCAGCCGTGGCTGACGGCGGGGGTAGTTCGGTTTGCCGCGGTGCAGCTGGGGGGTGCAGAGGCGTTGTTTGATCTCACGCGGCAGTTTCTTCAAGCTGAGAACCGAACCGGCAATCCGTTTCAACAGGAGCGGCTAGGGCAAATGGCGATCGCCCTTGAGACAGGTCAACTCTGGCTGCGGGGTGCTGCTGATGCAATTGCGGCCTATGGACCCCAGTTTGGCGGTGAAGTCACCCTAGTGAATTCCCAAGTGAATTCCCAAGCCAATCGGCTGCAGGCTTACACCAACATGATGCGCACGACGGTTGAGCAAGTGTGTATGGATATGATGCAGCTGTGCCAGCGCTCTGTGGGCACGCGTGGGCTGCTGCCCCCCAACCCGATTGAGCGAGTGGTTCGCGATTTAACATTGTATTTGCGTCAGCCTGCCTATGATGCAGCCATTTCGGGCGTGGGCGCCCATGTGTTGGCAGAGACAACGGCTGCTAATCAGCTGTGGCAGTAATGAGCGATCGCCCTATTTCGTCATCCCTATTCGCAGCCCCTGAGCAACTGCCACTACGAACGGTTTCAAGCTTAACCGCAGAGCCCGTGCTGGTTGTTGCACCGCATCCCGATGATGAGACGCTAGGATGTGGCGGTGCGATCGCCTTGCTGCGTGCCCGAGGTTGCCCGGTTTATGTGCTGATTGTGAGCGATGGCACCCAATCTCACCCGCACTCACGCCAATATCCCCAGGCTAAACTTCGCCAACTGCGCGAAGCAGAATCCCTTGAAGCCCTCACCTTGTTACAGGTTGACCCGAGCCATATTGTCTTTCTGCGGTTGCCTGATGGTGCGGTGCCCCATGTCATAACCTCCCGCCAAACGTCTGTTCTGCAACCATCACCTGATGGAACAGAAGCCGATGCAGCCGCGCAGAACGCTATTAACACGTGTCAGGTTTATTTGACCCAGATTCGGCCGCGCATTATTTTTCTGCCCTATCGGTTTGATCCCCACCCTGATCACCGGGCCACCTGGCAGTTGATTCAGGCAGCAATCCAATACCTTTCTCACAGCCCTCGGATCATTGAATACCCCATTTGGGATTGGGATCCTGATCAGCGGCAGTCGCCAGACACCCACTATCAAGCTTGGCGACTTGATATTGCACCTGTTGTAAAGCTCAAAGAAGCGGCGATCGCCTGTTATCGGTCTCAAATCACTGATTTGATTAACGATGATCCGACTGGATTTCGATTAGCTCCAGAATTAATCGAGAACTTTCTAAAACCCTGGGAAATGTATTTAGAACCCGTATTAAATAATTCCAACCAATAAGGTTCAATCAACCAACATATTACGGTGCCATAGCGAAGCTGCCACGTACAAATTATCGATATTAGATTCACACAAATCTACTCTTCTAAATAAAATGAGCAATCAATCTCTTCCTCCAACATACTTCGACAAGCTTTACACAGCAGATCCAGATCCCTGGAGATTTGAAACCAGTGAGTACGAAGCCCAAAAATACGCAGCAACGCTTGCTGCACTACCAAACAAACGCTATCAATCTACCTTTGAAATTGGAGGCTCGATTGGCGTTTTGACAGAACAGCTCGCAGAGTATTGCGACTCGCTTCTGTCCGTTGACATTTCTACAATTGCCCAAGAAACTGCAATTCAGCGCTGTCAGCATTTACCCCATGTGCGCTTTCAAATCATGAATGTGCCCCATGAATATCCCGATGATAGCTTTGACTTGGTATTGCTATCGGAAGTAGGTTATTATTGGTGTTGGGAAGACTTTAAACAGGCTCAAACGCGGATCTTTGACTCGTTGCTACCCGGGGGACATCTTTTGCTAGTTCATTGGCTTCATGAAGCAATCGACTATCCCCTTAGAGGCCATCAGGTGCATGATGCATTCCAGGAATTTGCAGAATCTCGGATGCATCAGCGCGTAAGCCAACGCACCCAAGATTATCGATTAGATTTATACGAAAAGCGCTAAGCTCAATCACTTGTGGCGGGAGCTGACTGTTGGCGCAAATGATGAATTCGCAGTCGAAGTTGGGCGATCGCCACCTCAATACCAACAGCAGACCAGCGCTGATGCCATAGCCCTGCATCTTGCTGATGCTGTTCGATTTGCTGATAAAATGCTCCGAATGAAGACGAGTGCTCTACTGCATAGATTAACCTATCGACTGAAACCGCTAATTTCATAGCAAGTTGCTTCAAAATCTGTTTTGACAAACCATGGTTTTCAGTAAATTGCTCCCATACAGTGCGAAGCTCTCGCCTAGCCCTTAATCTAGCCTCAATGGCCTCTGCCGACTCCACCAAATCAGTCTGTTGCTGATGCCCCATGGTTTGCCATTGTGCTAGCTGGTTAGCAAGGCCAATCGAAGTTCGTCCTGTTTGACGAGCAGACGTGATCACTAGCATTACGGAGCTATATCGCAATTGCGCATCCGATCTAATTAATGCACGGTGAAACGCTACATCTTCTGGCGTCCGTACAGATGGCATACCACCCGCTAATGCATACATTTTATGAGTTACTGCAAAGTTTGCTCCAAAAAATTGATGGTGACGGGGCCATTGATCAAACGGATCGGGATCAATATAATTCTCTAATTGAGTCACTAAATGGTGATAACCCACTGAGCGTAAATATGATGCTCTAGTATACCGATCAAGAGCCGATCGCTCTAACCGATCAGTGATTATACGCCCTCCAACTGCATCGGCGCCCTTCTCTATCTCATGCAAGATTGATGCAATCCATTTCCGATCAACTTGGCTATCGCCATCCGTTGATGCAATAATTCCCTGCTGCTGATTTAAGACCATAAATCGGCGATAGGCTTCATCCATAATCAACTGGCGAGCTCGGCCAATATGAGCTTCGGCAGACGGCAACTCTTGCTCAACCAAGTGAAGCAAAAATTGAGGATGCTGGCTAATAAAATGACGCACTAGCTTAGCAGAGTTATCCGTACAATTATTAGCAAAGACAATGACCTCATAGCATTTTGAATCAAGCGATTTTCCATGGAAATCAACTTGATTTGCTAGAGCGGTCAGTGTGCTAACTATATGCTCAGCCTCATTGCGAATTGGCACAATGACACAGACCTTAGTTTGGGGCAATAGCGGAGCTTTGACTAACCCCCCAGAGAAGTAATCAACTTTGTCATACCTTAGTTTTGTAGCTGATGGACTTGTAGCCAAGTCAGCAGGTCTATCTACGAAACATTCCTGTACAGGTATCCGTTCCACAATACCTTTTCCCACAGTCTCTTCCTACCGTAATTAGAAACATCGTTAGACACAGGCAGTCCTCAACCTGAAGTGTTTAGGTAGCTCAGCGGTGCACGACTGAGCTACCTAGCTATTACTACAAGGCCACCACAAAACCATGATGAGGAGAAAACGTTTTGGAATGACTTGAAAATGATTCCATTACAATGAGTTTAAGGCTCTAAGATGGTGGGAAAATCACTCATTTGAAAGATTATCTCGTACTCCTTTTGTCTTATTTTTTGGAGAAATAAGATTTAAAAAGATTGATGTAGGTAATTGAGGTAAAAAAATTGATTTTCTTGCGATATGGCTAAACCTCATTTTCCAAACCATTCTGCCTCCAAAAAGCGAGTAATGAGAGTTAGTTCATCGTTTCTTATGGGTACAGAAGCTTGTTAGTTTGAACCTATATTGGAGGCTGAAATTTGTAGTAGACTGGGACAGGTTCTGAACCATTGAGATCCAGATAGGCCAACTAAAATTCCTTACAGGACGAACCTACGAAATAAGCCAGAATCAATATTAAATCCTTGCAGATTGCTGGGGCGAGAGCGATTATTATGCATGTTTGAAAACTGACTTTGAGGAATATTGTTATGAGCCTGAAGCCTATTCTGTAGTGGTCTGAACAGTACTTGAATGCTGTGTCTGTGCTGACGCAATGACGCTCAGCCCCCTTCTCTCAATAGGGAAAGCGATGTATCCTAATCGCATAGTTGACGTCAAGGTAGCTTGATACGGTGCGAGCTAGCTTAACAGTCAGATTTACATCGATTAGCCTTAGCCGACCTTCATTCCCTATTGATTTCTCGAACTCTGATGGCGGATTTTCATCTGAATCGTGTTCCTACTTTTACCCTGCTGCAAACTGAAGCACTGACTGCAATGGAAGAGCGGTTGCTCAATGCCGCGGAACGTATTCCAGTAGGGGTGTTGATTCCTGCGCTCTATAGTGATTTGGCTAGCCCAGCGATGGCAGCCATCATCAAAGAGCTGACGGACATGGCATTTGTGCAGCAGGTCATTATCAGTTTGGACCGCGCCAATGGAGATGAATTCCGTAAAGCACAGGGGATCGTAGCTCCGCTGGGCGATCGCAGTCGGCTGATTTGGAATGATGCGCCTGGGGTGCAAGCCCTCCTCCGCAAAATTGACGAGTTACTGCCGCTAGGGCCACGTGGTAAGGGGCGAGCGGTTTGGACAGCACTAGGCTACGTAATCGCGAAGGAAGAAATGGCGGTGCTAGCCTTTCATGATGCAGATATTTTGACCTACGACCGACGGTTTTTGGTGCGCTTGCTTTACACCGTGGTGCAGTTGCGCTATCAGTTTGCTAAGGGGTTCTATGCTCGCTTTAGCGATCGCCTGTTTGGGCGCGTGGTGAGGCTGTTCTACTTCCCATTGGTGCGATCGCTCAAAGAAATCTTAGGGCCGCTGGATTTTTTGGACTACATGGGCGACTTCCGCTATCCCCTATCGGGCGAATTTGCGACCTTTACCAGCAACGCCCGCGAGATGCAGTTTCCCTCAGACTGGGGTATCGAGGTCGGCATTTTGTCTGAAATTTACCGCCTGTTTCGTGTGCCCCGCGTATGCCAAGTTGAGCTAACCCACCGCTATGACCACAAACATCAAGAAGTGGGCAGCAGCAGCCACGGTGGATTGCAGAAAATGGCTGCTGACATCGCGCGTACGTTTTTTTCTCAGCTCTCGGCTCAGGGGGTGATGCTCAATAGTGAATTTAGCCGCGCCCTAAAGCTAACCTATATCACCCATGCCCGCCGTGCCATTGATGTATATGAAGCCGTGGCAGAAATGCACAACCTGACCGCCTACGACCTGCATCAAGAATTTACTGCCGTAGAAGCCTTTGCCCAGGCGTTGGATGATGCCTTTGAAGAGTTTAATCGCTATCCCTTTGGCTCACCGCTAATTCCGGACTGGCGGCGGGTAGAGGTGGCGCTTCCTGGCATTATGCAAGCGCTGGTAGAGGTAGTCGAGAACCCGCTGCCTTAGGGGTGCGATGGCTATCAGTCAAGCGCTTACCTTCCCTGTCATCCAATCGCCTGACCGGGTTATGGAAGCGCAGATCCTGAGGCCCATTCATCGCATCATCATGTTTCAGCAGTCTTGCCACGGAGACTTAATGATTTGCGGGGGGTAAACTTACTGTCTCATGATGATTTTATTTAGGGTTCGGGGCATTCTTTAGGATGGGTGTTCCTGCTGAGGTGGCAATCGATTTGAGAATTCCACCCCGTATCCCATCTCAGTCCCTAGTCTCTCCAATGCCTGGCAGGAATGTGACATGGGTTCTTATGACAGCTCAATGCCGATTCAATCCTTATCCTTACAAGCCCCATCTGCGGCTCAGCCCCAAGGGCGATCGCCCCTACCTGCACCGCCGTTGCCCCAGTCCGTTTTCACTAAGCGCCACGCGTCTAACCCCATAACGGTTTCCCCTTGGAGGATAATGGTTGTTCAACTCAATGCAGCAGCCCAGATCTGCGGCGTTGCTCCAGAGCTGACTGATTGGGGGTTTGAACCCGAGGCCATGCTAGGGCAATCCATTTTGGAATGGATACAGCCAATCGACGTGGAGACTGTGCGATCGCTGCTGCAGAATCCATCTGCATTTTCTGCTGGCGTACAGGCCACACTTTCCTCTGGGCTGACAGTGATGATGCAGGCTCAAACCCTGACTGTCGGCGATGGGCAGGCACACACCCTACTCTTGTGGACGCCACTGTCTTCTCAAGAGTCTGGGGAAAACCCATCAAAAGATCATCAGACGGCGCTGCTGACTCCCAATACATCCCAACGCCGTCTCGTCGCACAAGCCATATCAGAATTCACCAGGCAAGTGCGCTACTCGCTCGACCTGTCTAAGGTTTTGGCAGAAACGACTGCGACAGTCCAACGCTTGTTACAAGCCGACCGGGTGGTACTGGTGCAGCCCCGAGGTGCAGCCGTGCAAGTGGTAGAGGTCGCAACCGCAGCAGGCATTCCAACAATGCAGGGGCGCGTAATTGGCGCTGTAACGGCTGACCGTGGGGATCTAGGGGGAGCGATCGCCGCGTTTTGCGACGGGGCCATTGCCCTGACCCATCCGCTCCCGTCAGGAGATCTGCCGCCCGAACTCCAGTCTGCCCTTCACGACATGGACGTTCAATCGGCCTTGATCGCGCCTGTGTATCGCGATCAAGCGCTGTGGGGCTGGCTGATGGTGCAGCACTGCACCGCGCCGCGCCCCTGGCATCGGTGGGAAATCGAATTAGTTGCGCAACTGTCCACTCAGCTTGAGAGCGCCATTTACCATGTTGTGCTGCATCAACGGGTTCAACAGCTCAATGCCGATTTAGAGCACCAGGTTCAATCTCAAACCGCTCAGCTCCAAATTGCTCAAGAATTTGAAGCGACCCTACAACGCATTACGGATAAGGTGCGCGATAGCCTAGACGAAGAGCAGATTTTGCAGGCTGCGGTACAAGAATTGGTCACCGTGTTGGGGGTGAATTGCTGCAACGCGGCTATTTACGACCTAGAACAGGGCACGTCTACCATTCACTACGAATACACCACCACCGTGTCGCCCTACCAAGGGCGTGTCTCTCGGCTCTCGGCCTTTCCCGAACTCTACACGCCGCTCTTGCACGGACACCGGCTTCAGTTTTGTTCGCTTGTGCCTAACCCAGTGCGAGGCTTCGTCTCTACCCTAGTCGTGCCGATGCTAGACGACAAAGGCGTACTTGGGGATCTATGGCTGATTAACCAGCCAGACTATGCATTTACCGAGCAGGATATTCGGCTGGCGCAACTGGTTGCCAATCAATGTGCGATCGCCCTCCGACAGGCGCGGCTCTACCAAGCAGCACAGGCGCAAGTGCAGGAGCTAGAGCGGCTCAATCGACTTAAGGATGATTTTCTCAGCACCGTGTCTCACGAACTGCGGACGCCCATGTCTAACATCAAAATGGCGCTGCAGATGTTGGAAATTTTCCTGAAACAGTCAGGAGCCCTAGACCACAATCCTGAACGATCCACTCGCTATCTCAAAATCCTGCATGAAGAATCAGAGCGCGAAATTAATCTGATCAATGACCTGCTGGATTTGTCACGACTGGATGCGGGTGGAGATACTGTTACCACCGCTACGATTGATCTATCTATGCTGCTGCCGCCGCTCCTTCAGCCCTTCGAAGAGCGCACCCAAAGCCACCAACAAACCCTACGCTTGGTATTAGATGACAATCTACCTCGCATCACCACCGACGCCGGCAAATTAGAGCGGGTGCTCGGGGAACTGTTGACTAATGCCTGCAAGTACACGCCAGCAAACGAGTGCATTACCCTATCCGTGGCGTGCTTATCCGATGCACCAAATTCTCCAGAGAAATTTATCAGCTTGCCATTGGGAGTTCGCCTGTCGGTCATCAACACCGGAGCCCAAATTCCTGCTGACGAGTTAAAGCAAATTTTTGAGAAGTTCTACCGTATCCCTAACCATGACCCCTGGCAGTATGGAGGAACTGGATTAGGCTTGGCTCTAGTCAGAAAGCTAGTTGAGCGCATGGATGGAACCATTTATGCCACGAGCAACCAAAAGCAGACCTGCTTTACAGTCGATTTGCCGTTAGTGCTGATGGCAAAAGATAGCGTTTAGCAGTAGAGTTGCGATGCTGCTTCATTCCGCGGCGCTCAACAGCACAGTCCTTCAAATCTGCAATGTTTGAGGCAGTGTTCAGGACATCGTTTGTCTGGCGTCACGTCGCATTTGAGACGCGGCGGCTGTATCGAACGTCACTCTGCGTAAGAATTTTTAATAAAAACTCTCATCAAATCGGTCTACTGTAACAATTTAGGTGCTCTAAACCGCTTCGTTGTAGATGCCACTCAGCATTAGCGCAACTCAGCTGGTGGTTTGGCGTGTCCATATGTCCGACAACGGGTTATGGCGTGGCGGTACCTAGGTAGCGGTAATGCCGACGGAGTGGGGAGCGCGTCATCGCAATGCAGGGCTTCCCAGCCTTTTCCATGAAAAAGAGAGATAGTTAGTAGGATTCTTAGCATGAGCAGTAATTTAGCAAAAGAACTTCGTGAAGGCACTAAGAAAGCCCATACCATGGCGGAGAACACGGGGTTTATCGCATGTTTTCTGAAGGGAACCGTTGAGCCGACGTCTTATCGCAAGCTGGTGGCTAATTTCTACTTTGTATATTCTGCAATGGAAGAGGAAATGGTAAAGCACCAGCAGCATCCAGTGCTAGGCCAGCTCTACTTCCCTGAGCTCAACCGCAAAGCTACGCTAGAAGAAGATCTCACCTATTATTTTGGGCAAAACTGGCGGGAGCAGGTGACTCCTTCTGAAGCGGCGCAGGCCTACGTCGATCGCATTCACACGATCTCTGAGCAAGAGCCTGAACTGCTGATTGCGCACCTCTATACCCGCTATATGGGCGATTTGTCGGGTGGGCAAATTTTGAAGAAGATTGCCCAAAATGCCATGAACCTGTCGGACGGGCAGGGCACTGCATTCTACGAGTTTGAGCAAATTCCTGATGAGAAGGCGTTTAAGCAGACCTACCGCGCTCGATTAGACGAAGTGCCAGTAGATGAGGCGACAGTAGAGCGCATTGTGGAAGAAGCCAACGATGCGTTTGGCTTAAACATGGTCATGTTTAAGGAGTTAGAAGGCAACTTGATCAAGGCGGTCGGCATTCAACTGTTTAATTTGTTAACTCGTCGTAACCGTCGCGGTGGCACAGAGCTGGCTACGGCTGAGTAGTCAGACTGGCAGCCGGTTAGGAGAGGGGCGATCGCCCTCTACCAGCCGCTCAGATCATCAACTGCTGTTCTGTTTCATACACAAACACTCAACCACCCAACAGCCTATGAGTTGCATAGGCCGTTGGGTGTTTTTTTGACTAATCAACCTGGCAACGCCCTTCAGGAGTGCAGGCTAGGCGCTGATTGCGAGCAGCCATTAAGGTCTCCAAATCGGCACGCCCAGTAAGGCGAAGACGCCAATCGGCCCAGAGCCCATAGATCCAATCGGCGATCGCCCCAATCACCGGCACCTTGGTTAGGGCATAGACCCAGCCCATCCCCAGCGCATCATACACGCGGCGAAACACCTCTACATTCTGAATAATGGTGCCATCGGGTAGCACAGCATGAATGCGCCCCATCGCAGTTTCAAACGTGACGTTGCCGTGAGCTGAGGGATCATAGGCATCATCGGCAATATCCACAAATTCGACCAGCCCTCGCCCTGCATCACGCGTTTGCAGAAAGTTGACCTCGCGCACACAGAGCGGGCACTCCCCGTCGTATAACAGCTTAATTTTCCAAGCAGGAACGGCCTCGGGTGCTGCTGACGCAGATGAGCTGGGAGTGGCGGATGATGACATAACGTAATTCCTGTGGTTCTGAGCCTCTTCTTACATTGTAGAAATTTTGGTAGAAATTTTAAGAAAGATAACGCGCCATCTCAGCCAAGCGGACGAGGAAATGATTACCTGTTCAGAGGTTCAATGAGTCCAGTGCTAAGGTACTAAGCGGACTTGGTTCGGAGAAGCAGTGATGAAAACGCGAGCAGCGATCGCCTGGGAAGCAGGCAAACCTCTAGAAATTGACGAGGTAGATTTGCAAGATCCGCAGGCTGGCGAGGTGTTGGTGCGGATAGTTGCTACAGGCGTGTGCCATACCGATGCCTATACGCTGTCGGGCAAAGACCCAGAAGGAATTTTTCCCGCTATTTTGGGGCATGAAGGCGGCGGCGTTGTGGAAGCGGTGGGCGCAGGCGTCACCAGCGTGCAGCCTGGGGATCATGTGATTCCGCTCTATACGCCAGAGTGCAAGCAGTGTAAGTTTTGCCTGTCGGGCAAGACCAACCTTTGCCAGGCGATTCGCGTCACTCAAGGGAAGGGATTGATGCCCGATGGCACCAGCCGATTTAGCAAAAATGGGGAGTCAATTTTCCACTATATGGGCACGAGCACCTTTAGCGAGTACACCGTGCTGCCAGAGATTGCTGTCGCCAAAATCAACCCTGCTGCACCGCTAGACAAGGTGTGTTTGCTGGGGTGCGGCGTAACAACCGGGGTGGGTGCAGTGCTCAACACCGCAAAGGTCGAACCCGGATCGACCGTGGTTGTGTTTGGGCTGGGGGGTATTGGCCTTAGCGTGGTGCAGGGCGCGGTGATGGCGAAAGCGGGGCGCATTATCGGCGTGGATATTAACCCCACCAAGTTTGAACTGGCGCTGCAGTTAGGTGCCACAGAGTGCGTTAACCCCAAAGATTACGATGCGCCGATTCAAGAGGTAATTGTGGACTTGACGGATGGCGGGGCAGACTACAGTTTTGAATGTGTCGGCAGTGTGGAACTGATGCGGGCGGCGCTAGAGGCGTGTCACAAAGGCTGGGGTGAGTCCACCATCATTGGCGTAGCGGCTGGAGACAAAGAGATTAGCACGCGTCCGTTTCAGTTGGTGACGGGGCGCGTCTGGCGTGGGTCGGCGTTTGGTGGGGTAAAGGGGCGATCGCAGCTTCCCGATTATGTAGACCGCTACCTCAGCGGCGAGATCAAAATCGATCCCTTCATTACCCAAACCATGCCGCTCGAGGAGATCAATACCGCCTTTGACCTCATGCATGCGGGCAAGAGCATTCGGTCTGTGGTACTCTACGGCTCGTAGTTTAGGAATCCGCTATGCCCCCTGAATCCCCAACCGAGCTGACGCAAGTCAGCCGCAATTGCAGCTTTGGCGGGTGGCAGAAGGTGTATCGCCACGCGTCCGCCGTGCTCAACTGCGAGATGAATGTGGGTGTGTATCTGCCGCCCCAAGCTGAAACACAGCCTTGCCCTGTATTGTATTGGTTGAGTGGCCTCACCTGTACGGAGCAAAATTTCATCACCAAAGCGGGGGCTCAATCCTATGCGGCGCAGCATGGACTCATTGTGGTTGCACCCGACACCAGCCCCCGAGGCTGCAACCTGCCAGGCGAAGATGACAACTGGGATTTTGGCAGCGGCGCAGGCTTTTACCTCAATGCTACCCAGCAGCCTTGGGCACAGCACTACCGTATGTATGATTATGTAGTGGATGAGTTGCCTGGGGCGATCGCTGCAAATTTTCCCATCAAGCCCGGCTATCAAAGCATTTCAGGACATTCGATGGGTGGCTTTGGCGCGGTGATGATTGCGCTCAAAAATCCAGGGCAGTACAAAAGCGTGTCGGCTTTTTCCCCAATTCTTACCCCGGCGCAGGTGCAGTGGGGGCAAAACGCATTTAGCAAGTATCTAGGCCACGATTCAGAATTGTGGAATGCCTATGACCCGATGTATTTGATCAAAGCTGCCCCTGAGCGATTGCCGATTTTGATTGACCAGGGCGAGGGCGATTCTTTTCTAGAAACCCAGCTGCAGCCTCACGTCTTTGCTCAGGCGTGTGAAGCCTTGCAACATCCTCTAACGCTCCGAATGCAGCCCAACTACGATCACAGCTATTACTTTATCGCCTCGTTTATCGGCGACCACTTAGAGCACCACGCCCAAGCGCTGACCGGGTAAGGGTGTCATGGGTGATTACGACAAACAGGTGCATAATTCCTAGCGACGCGGGCGGGGCTTAAATTCCACCACATCTTCGCGCAGCGTCACGTCAAAATGCTGAAGGAAGTCGTGCCCCAGCAGGCCCACAGACATATTGGGCAGGGCGATCGCCACCGGCACGTTGATCACTTCGGCCCCATGTACATTAATAGAAGTGACATAGCCCACATCAAGCACTACAGTGCCATTGACTGTGGAGGTGCTGACCTTGGCGACAGGCTCAACCCGGAGTGATCGCGCCATCGGCTGGGTAATCAGCGTTCCCGACGCTCCTGTATCAATCATCATGGGTATAGTCTGATGGTTGTTGAACATGACGTCGATAATCGGAATCCCCGACACCCGCTCAACCACTGGCGCAACAAAACTACCCTCGGCATTAAGAGACGATGCAGATAACGTCGCCGTGCTAAAAAACTGTCGCCGTGAGTAGTCGCTAACGGTGCGCAGGTTGGCCCCCACAAACATCATCAGCAGCGATGCCATCGTAACTGCGGCAATCTGCTGGGTGTTGAGGTAGTGGGCAGGCCGAGCCGGTGAGACGGGCTTAGGCCCATCATAGGCGGAGGACGGGTGCCGCATTGACTGGGAAGGCATCGCTTGCTGGGCGACTGTTAACGTCCGGCTCCAGGCTGGGGCTGTTGCATTCTGCTGGCGCGCCCGCAGGTGCACAGCGCTCAATGAGGTATGGGGCAGCGCGGCAAGTTGGGCTTGGGCGATCGCCACTACCTGCTCTACAGGCGGAACCTGTTCCGCTTCAACCATCAGCGTTAACGCCAATCCGCGCAGCGAGGCTTTGGTTCGAAATCCAGCTGCTGTTAGCGCATCGTAGAGGGACTGTGCATCTGCCCTAACCGGGTTTTCTGCATGACCTGGGCTGGCTGGCTCAGACAACAACTCGCGCTGGGATGAAGGCTCAAATGAGGTCATAGCGGCGTGGAAGGAGTGAAAGAACGGAGAGCAGAGAGCGATAGCGAAACGAACAACGCAACTCAACGAGATTTCAACAGAGATCAGAGGGCGATCGCCCTACAGTCAACAGCACAGCGATCAAGAGGAAGCACAAGTCTTTTTTTGAAAGGCTGTGACCAGTTCCTCAAAAACGACCACGGATTGCTCTAAGCCTTTACCATCAGCTTTGACGACCGAATAGATAGGAAAAAGACAGCTTGGAATAAGGATCAGACAGTCTGATGCTTGCTATCCTACGGCACAATTCCACAATAACGCTTCACTTGTGTGATAAGTGTCACCCGTGTATCCACTTAGATGAATTTTCAAAAAAGATTAGGAAATTTGTTTGTGGGGACGCTCAGAGAGCAACATTCACATCTATTAGATCTACTAAATCCACGGCAAATCGTTCGCCAGGAACGGGGTCAATCACACGGGTAGACAGTTGGCGATCGCGCAACATCGTTTGAAACTCTGCCACAGTGCCCGATGTCTTTAGCACCGAGGTCAACACCCCATCAAACTGCACCTCACCCCCCGCCGCCGTGGGCAGCATGACCTTTGGCATAAGCCAAGTCGCCAGTTGCAGCGCACTCTCTTGACCCTTAATAAACGGCCCCACCAGCGGCAGTTCCAGATTCACCAGCGGCGTAATGGCCACGTCTACCGGAGCTTCAGCCTGAAGTTGGGCAGAGTGGTTGCCGTGGGGCTCATAATACAGCCGGATGCCCGTGGTTAGCCCTGTTAACAAATAGCCGTTTTCTGTCAGCATTGGGCCAACAGGAGACCCTGGCAAGGCCTGAATCCGTAGGCGATCGCCCAGCACAAAGGATTCTCCATGGGCCAGCGCCGTCACCTGAGCAAACCCTGCTTGAGAGGCCGCCTTGGCTCCGTTGGGCGACGCCACCACGGGAATGGTTTTATCTAGCACCTTTAACGTATCAGGGTGGGCATGGTCTTCTAATCCCTGAGACAGCAGAATCAAATCAATGCCCTCCGGCAGATCCCGCGCCTGCTGACGATACCCTCGAAAAAACCAGCCTGCCCCACCAAACACCAAATCGCCTACTAGCCAAGGGTCGAGCAAAATCCGCTGGTCATCCAGCTCGATCAACCAGGAGTTGCTGTCTAGATAGGTCAGGTGCATGGCTATTCTTCAATGTTCTACATACTTCTCCACTCATTGTAACGGTGTCTACCGTAGCCTCATTCTGTAATGTTCTAGACCTGTGTTTTACAACAAAATAGAACAGTCCTGCTACCCACCTTCTGCTCATGGTTCTCGAACCCGTTTGCTGCTCCACTTGTCACACCCCTGACGTGGTCAAAAATGGCAAAAGCGATGAAGGCAAGCAGCGCTATCGCTGCCGCCACACCGAGTGTTCGCGGGCCTCGTTCATCCGCGACTACACCTATCGGGGTTACTTGCCTGAAGTCAAGCAGCAAATCAGCGATATGGCCGTGAATGGCAGCGGCATTCGTGATACTGCTCGGGTGCTGCAGATTAGTCCGACGACCGTGATTGAGGAACTAAAAAAAATCGGCATCTAGAGGCAGTTAACCGGGCGGTGTTAGAGCAGATGCCCACTCCTCCCACCATCGCCCTGATAGTGCGGGTAAAGGAAACGGAAATGGACGAGATGTGGAGCTTTGTGCAATCAAAGTGACAGCAACGATGGCTTTGGCATGCCATCGACCCTCAAACCGGTGTGGTGCTGGTCTATGTTCTAGCGCCCCATAAAGATGCTGCCCTCTAAGCGCTGCCTAGGTGCAATCCACCACCCTCCTGCGCCTCTTAGTGCAAACGAGACGCCTTAGACTGCCGCATTGAGTTCTCTAAAGTCGTTACATTCTCATTCTGAAACTTTCATGGAGTTTTCTGCACCATTAAGTCTGAACACCTCAAACATTGGTTCACACATTGCTGTTACTGTGCCTCATACGCCCTTGATTCGCTGTAAGAGTCGTTGGAAAGAAACCTGGGTGGTGCAGAAAACTCCTGAAACCCTTATGAATAAAGGCTTTTTGCCGAGGCAGTAGGTTTGAGATTTCTCAGGAGATTGAACGAAGGCAGTGGGTTTCAGCCGCTATTTTGACCGTCTGGGCTGCCCATAATGAG
>JBGTOF010000269.1:0-16130 GCA_041742695.1 Elainellales cyanobacterium
GGTTGAGCGGGGGCGGGTGCAAGGCGTGCAGGTGCGGGGGGGCGATCGCCTGTTGGCCCCAGTTGTGATCTCTAACGCGACCCTATGGGACACCTATACCCATCTGCTAAAGCCCGACCTGCTGCCCGCTGCCTATCGCCAAACCGCCTTAGACACAGCGGCGATTGATAGCTTTATGCACCTGCATCTGGGCATTCGAGCAGACGGATTGGAGGGACTCACAGGGCATCATGTCGTCTTGCATGAGGGCGATCGCCCGCTGACAGACCCCGGTAACACCTGCATGATTTCCATTCCCTCTGTGTGGGATGCAGCCCTAGCCCCCCCGCAGCATCATGTTGTCCATGCCTACACGCTAGAGCCGTTTGCGGGCTGGCAGCGAGATGGGGAGTATGGTCGCCGCAAACAGGCCAAGGCTGAGCCGCTTTACCGAGCACTAGAGCGGGTGATTCCTAATGTGCGGCAGCGGGTGGTGCAAGCGATGATCGGCACGCCGCTGACCCATGCTCACTACCTGCGGCGCGATCGCGGCACCTATGGCCCCGCCATCCCGGCCAAGCAGGGCATGTTTCCTTCGCCGCAAACGCCCATTGCTGGGCTGTATCGGGTGGGCGATAGCACCATGCCGGGAATTGGCGTGCCTGCGGTAGCGGCATCGGGCCTGTTGTGTGCCAACACGCTGGTGTCGCCCCAGCAGACCACCGATCTGCTGAATCAGCTGGGGTTATAGAGTGCCGGGAGACGTAGAGTATGCGCTAACGATGATGGCGTGGGCGATCGCCCCTGTCTCGACAACCCTCGGCACCGTCGGGGATGGGGGGATGGGCGCGCTGATGACGGTTAGGGGCGAGTTAGCGGCGTTGGCTGGCGCGATGATTTGGGCGATCGCCTCGGTCGTCTATTCTCACCTGGGGCAGCGTCTGTCGCCCTTGGTGCTCAACCTGGTCAAAAGTGGATTGGCGATCCTGATGCTGGTGCTCACCTTAGCCGTGCTGCAGCAGCCTCTCGCGGCCACGAGTTCGACGCCCGTGCTGCTGCTGTTGCTCAGCGGGGCCATCGGCATTGGCCTGGGCGACACTGCCTTTTTTGGCTGCATCAACCGCTTGGGAGCGCGCCGCGCCTTATTAATGGAAGCCTTGGCTCCACCGCTGACGGCCCTGCTGGCGCTACTGACCCTGCACGAATACTTGCAGGCGATCGCCTGGTGGGGCATTGCGCTAACGGTCGCGGGCGTGACCTGGGTAATCGCCGAACGCACTCGCCCTGCCACCTTGTCGCTACCCATGGATGCCCCACCGAGCCAGTGGCGAGTCGGCGTTGCGCTGGGTGTATTGGCCGCCCTCGGGCAAGCGGTCGGTGCAGTGCTGTCGCGGGCGGCACTTGCCACGACCGATATCAGTCCATTGTGGAGCACGGTGTTGCGGCTGGTCGCGGGCGTATTCGTCCTATCGTTGGGTGTGGGGCGGCAGCCTCATCTGCTGAGAGAATTAAAATGGCTGCGATCGCCCAAAGTTCTACGAACTTTAGTTTTCGTGGCGTTTGCCGGCACCTATCTCGGCATCTGGCTCCAGCAAACAGCGCTGAAATTTACCGCAGCAGGTATTGCTCAATCGCTAGGCGCAACCAGCCCCCTCTTTGTACTCCCCTTGGCTCTACGGCTGGGCGAGCCTTTGAGTGTGCGAGCTTGGCTGGGTGTTTTGATTGCGCTAGCAGGCATTTGGCTCTTATTGGCTTAGGGCTAGCTTGCTCTGCAGCCAGCATTTAGACTGAAGTAACGTGGACAGGTAGCCATGCCAACCGACTCAAGGGCGATCGCAAGGTTAAACTAAGTATAAGAAAACCTAAAGTCACGTCAAAATCACTAGGGCTTAGGTTAGCGGTTTGTCCTCCAGCTGAGCATCACTAGGGCGTTGCTCGTTTAGATCTTCAACAGTTCATCGGTTTACAAAGCACTGTCTAGATTATTGCCTCGGTATTGCCTAGGCTCAACTTTTATGAGCAATACTTCCGCCCAGACTTTTAATAGAGCTACGTTATCTCAATTGAACTTGCTTCAGCCTCAAGCGTGTGGTCAGACCTCATGTCATATCCAATGTCATACCGTATGGTGCGACTGCTGATGCTGAGACTTCCTGAGGGCTATACGACCAGACGATGGAATATCTCTATCACAGTAGCTCAGACCCATACTCGAGCGTGGGAGCTATTTGCTTGGCATGAATCTCTTCAGTAGCAGCTAGGGATGCCTCAGACCTAAGCAAACAGATTGGGCGATCGCCCGCAGGTGTTTTGGTCTTCTTAACAGGAGCCTCTAAAAGTACCTCAAGCAGAGCATCAGAAAAAGCCGCCTGCTGCAAATAGACTCCAGGGAGTTCTACGATAGTGGCGCATTCTGAAGATTAGCTAAGAACTCGAAAGACTCTGGACAACAGCTTGGAGCCCCGCTTAAAGCGAGCTCTCCAGAAACACTCCCCTGTCAATCATCTGCTACACCATAGAGGCGAACGGTGGTTTATCCCGTGCAGGACAGAGCTTTTCGAAAGCTAACCTTCATTCTCCGCCGTCCTTAATCAGATCCGTAAGCTGCATGCGATCGAGTGAGTTGAGAGCAGCTTGTGGTTTTGCGTTAAGTCCCCTGCTGTCCGTACGCACACCTTCTATGTCTTGGACACCTTGAGTTGGATTTATCGATCCACCCTATTTAACCGTTCTATTCTGTTATGGATAAGCACCTGTTCTTAGAGAAAACCTCAGTCAAAGTTCGAGCACTGTTTTTAGGAGAACAAATTGATCACCACGCCTTAGAAAACACAGACTATATTGCTCACGACCCGCTGGTGGTGACTGCAGGCGACAATGGGTGCGTTGTGCTGTTTCGCTATGGTGCGGTCGTGCTGTTTGGGCTAGAGCCTATCGAAGAAGCCTCATTCTTGACCAATCTCAAGCCGTTTGTGATTCAGCCGTTTGAGTCGCCCGAGTCTGAAGATGCATTACTGCAGCTTGATCCCGTGGGCGCAGGTCAGGTCGAGAATGGCGTCATTCGTCTACAAGATTTCACCACAGCGCGAATTCAAATTGTGGCGGATGTGTTGGCAAAAAGCGTAGTGCTAGCTCAATACGAACATGGCACCGCCAAGGTATTTGATCGCTTGGAGCCGTTCGCGACTAGCCTGCAACGCACTACCAAAAATGATCAGATGGGGAAGGAGCTGCTACGGCAATTGGGCACCACCCTCTCGATTCAACATCGCATGGTAGGGCGTGTAGAAATTATTGATAAGCCAGAACTGCTGTGGGATTCTCCCAACCTAGATCGCATCTATCAGCGATTGGAAAATGAGTATGAGATTCGAGAGCGACATCTGGCACTAGAGCGTAAGCTGGGGTTACTGTCTAATACAGCAGAAACGGTACTCAACCTGCTGCAACACAACAGCACACTGCGCGTCGAGTGGTATGTCGTCATCCTGATCGTGGTAGAAATCTTACTGTCGGTTTACAGCATCGTGATGAATCACTAAGAGCGGCACGGGGTTACACGACTGATGTCACACAAATAGTGGGGCGATCGCCCTTGATTAAAACCCCGTATCCTGCCCCGACGTAACTTAGAGTCGCTCTTCCTATTTGACAGTGTTTGCCAACGTCAATTGCTGGTCGGCTGGTTTTACCTGAAATTTAACCAGATTGGCAAGCTCTTGAAGCTGGCTGATGGCTTCTGCCCCTTCTAGCTTCATGAGTTCGCGGTCATCCCGCATCTCTGTCCAAGTGATGCCGTAGTCAGACACCAAAAACCGAATTAGATGATTTTCGCCCAGGCTTACCATGAACGAGGCGCTGTTCATTTGATCCCCGCAGGTATAGCAAGACGCCAAATACCCTTGTCGCTCAAGAACCGTTGCCAAGGCCTGGAGATTCATCACCAGGTCTTGAACAAACTGTCTGTGCTGATTTGCAAGTCTTACAAACATTCCCGTTCTCCAATCACCACACTCAATTTTAGTTGATTTTATACTTTCTTAAGAATTCGTTTTTCCAACGCATCTTAGCGGAGGCACGTCACTAGATCTACTGACCTTTCGGAAGATGCTGCCTAGAGTCAATTTGCCCAACTGTTCAACGCTTTCAATAGCAGACAGCCTAAGTTAGACAGTCTACACAGCTGAGGCTGAACCACCGAAGCGGAGCAACTGGGCTGATCACGCGCTCAATCTCGTAACCAACTGGAACCAACACGGTCGGAGTAAGCAGAGGCCAGTGTTGCGGAGTCATCAGCCGTGACTGATTTGCAGCCCGCACTTACAACGCACCCAGATCAGAATATTCAATTCAACGCGATCTATGGGTATCGACCGCAACATTCAGTCATAAAATCGAAGATGCTGTCAGTTTGACATCACGCTACGACAACTTTCGACTGTGATTCTATCTTAGTTCTACTTCGGTTTTTTGGGTTCAACAGGATGCTTACTAATCAATTGTGAATAAATCAAGCAAAATTCATATTCCTCAATCAGGGAGAGGGTTGTAGGAGTCGCGCCTAGGGTGCTCTGTTGCCTGCGTCTCTAGACAGAATCTAAGCAAACCGAGACAAAATGCTTATGAGACTGTTCAGTAAAACTTGACATTCATCGCGATTTTAGGAGGCCGATGCTGCACCCCCACTTGCCCCTAATTGCGCGGTCCATATAGCTCTTGCAGTAGGCCACGCTCTATATCAGTGCCAATGACGAGCGATCGCACTAAGTCAAAATGCCATGCGGTTAGGGGCACATCGTCAGCCGCCATAATCTGGTGCAGTTTATCCACCTGATCTAACAGAGATGCGGATGCTTCTAGGTCTTCTAAAAACCAGTCTGCTAAGGGGTGATCCCAGGCAGTCAGAAACTGCTGAATGAGGGCGCGATCTCCCTGGCTGACAAACTGCGTGGGTGTTGTGACCCAATACAGCACGGGGTCGGCAGGTAGATTAGGTTGGCTGAGTGCTTGGGTTTGCAAGGTTTCCCATTGGGTTGATATAAGCGGCGGCACGGCCCCAATGGAGTAGCGTCCCTTCACGTCTAGCACTAGGCTGCCGATGTGAGTTGAGCGCTGATGCTGCTCTAGATAGGTGTAAAGGGTGTTGAAAAAGGGCTGCACCACTTCGCGCTGCACGATGGCGCAGAGGCGATCGCCCGCTGCCGAAAAGTCTGTGCCGCCTGTGTTGATGGCATCTTGATGCAATAGGTGCGATCGCACGAGGGCTTTCTGACTGCGCTCATCTAGGCAAAACCACACCGAGCTCCCCAGTTGGGTCTTTAGCGCTTGCTCTGCAGCATCTCGATCCCCCGGTGTGTGGGCCACGGGTGGGATCGCGGTGGGAGGTTCAAGCGGTGCAGGGGAGGGCGGGGTGGGAATGGGAGACGGAGAGGCGGGGCGATCGCCATTTGGCTGGGGCGATCGCTCTATAGATCGCTCCACCATTGGCGCTGGGTCTGTTGCAGCCTTACCCGTTTCTGGGATACCAGAAAGTTCGGAGGCGATCGCCGTCTGGGGTTGCTCTGCTGATCGGGCAGGCGCTGGGGCAATGCGTTCCGGGGCTGTCGCGGTGGGGGCACTCGGCGATGACTCGGTTGGGCATGGCTCGAGTGTTGCAGCATTCTGTTTGAACTCAGGCTGGGGATCATCTGCTGCGCCCAAGTGAATGGCTGTCGCATCATCCCCAAAATGCGGCGCTGAAACAGACTGGTTTGGCCGTTCTCGGTTCTGGTCAAGCTGGTGCTGCAAGGCGATAATGTGGGCGGACTGCTCAGCGATTAGTCGATCTTTTTTTTTAAGCAGGTCGTCTTTTTCTGCCAGTTGCAAGGCGTTGAGCGCGGCGTGCATGAGATCGGCATAGAACGGATGCGTGAGATCCACAGTTTGCGCCTCACCCGTCTGCCGGACCAATTGCCCAACTTTGTGCTTAGGGCGAATCACCAACACGCCCCCTTCGGCATTATGAATATGCAGCTCGCGGCTCGTATCGTGGGGCAGAATGCTGCACTGGTAACGACGACGGCTGAAGGTAAAGGCAATTCCATTGACTAGCGGAGGCGACGAGACCGGCGAGGGCGGCAACGGCTCTGGAGTTGAGCCTGGGAGGGGAACGGTCAGTTTAGGAGAGTTCGCATCAGATGAACCGGGAGCAGCGCTCGCTGCAGCCAAGAGGGGGTCTGCTTCTGAAGGTGGGCGGCCAGGCAATCGCACCCCAACCAGTTCTAGTTCAACCGACTGCCGGCCATTCCACTCATTGAGCCGCAGCCGATAGGCAATGTCTATAGGGCTCGGCAATGGGCAGTACTCGCCCCAGCGCCAGGCGATCGCCTTCATGGCATCTTCCCCATCTCGAGCTTGCGCCACTGTAACTTTGAGATGATCCCGGTTCTGCCCAATTGTCTTTTGTTCCAGTACCCGCACGTTGGGTGTCCAGAAGACTGGGTCAGGATTCTCGATCCCGCAGGGGTGAAGTTGATCAAAAGCCTGATACAGATCTAAGGTGAGGTCTGCTAGTTTGGCTTCGGCATCGACCGACACGAGTGGCTGGAGATGCTGCGGTTGCAGGTGAATGTTGGCGAAAATAACTAGGCGCGATCGCATCTCGTCCAAGTTCGTTGCCGCTAGAGAAAAGCCGCCAGCCGCTCGGTGGCCACCAAACTTCTCTAACATATCGGCACAGCACTGTAAGCCCTCAAACACATTGAACTCAGGGATGCCCCGGGCTGAGCCGCGCACCTGCTGCTGCCCCTCATCTTCATAGGTGCCGATAAACACCGGCACACCGTAGCGCTCTACCAAGCGCGACGCCACAATACCGATAACGCCATGGTGCCAGTCCTTTTGCACCAGCACTAGTACCCGATCCCGCGCTAGGTCATACTGCTGAGCCTCACAGTGGGCGATCGCCTCCTGCTCAATCAGCTCGCACATCCGCCGCCGCAGCTGGTTCACTTCTTCGCACTGCTGGGCAAGTTCTAGCGCCACCTCAAGATCATCCGTCGTCAGCAGATCAATTACCACTTGGGGATCGCCAATTCGCCCTACCGCGTTGATGCGTGGCCCGAGCCGAAAGCCAATCGCCTCGGGCTTGAGTGCCCCTTTTTCTTGGCTCACACCCGAAACCTGAATTAGCGCCTGCACCCCCGCTAGCCGCGACTGCGGCAGCAGCCCCAACCCCCGCCGCACCCAGCGTCGATTCACCCCCGTGAGTGGCGCTAGATCGGCAATGGTGCCTAGGGTAAACAGCTCCAATAGGGGGTTGGTCAGGGCCGCGGATTGGTTGAAGACTTGCGCTAGGCAGATGGCCAAAATGTAGGCCACGCCGACGCCTGCGACGCCGCGAAAGGGGGATTCTTCTCGAATCAATTTGGGATTGAGAATGGCGTGAGCGGGCGGCAATTGTGGGGGAAGGTCATGGTGGTCAGTGACAATCACCACCATGCCCAAGTTGCGGGCGTGGGCAATGGGTTCGTAGGCGGCGATGCCATTGTCTACGGTCAAAATGAGCCGCACGCCCTCTGCATAAAACTCATCGACAATGCGCTGGTTAATGCCGTAACCCTCTTGCATACGGCTAGGAATGGCGTAGCGGACATGAGCCCCGAGCGATCGCAACGCTCGCAGTAGCAACGCCGTGCTGGTCATGCCATCGGCATCATAATCACCGCAGATGGCAATGGGCTGCTGCTGCACCACCGCTTCTCCTAAATATTCCAGGGCGATCGCCAAGTCGGGAAATTCTTCTAAGACAGACGGCAGTTGCTGCAACTCTGGGTCAAGGTAGTGCTCGGCTTTTTGGGGCGTGTCAATGCCTCGGTTCAGCATTACCTGTGCCAGCAACAGGGGCAGGCTCAGACGCTCGGCTAATCGCTGGGTGCGATCGCCCCCAGCCGCCGCAATCTGCCACCGCTGCCGGGGCAGCCGCACAGCCGGAGACGAGTCAGCAGAATTGGCGGGGGTTGAATCAGGCGAGGGCACAGCAGCTGCGGCCAATATGACCAAGATCAGGGGTAGTTTAGCCCATGATAATTCTGTTTTAGAACTCCGGTTCTACTTTTGTCAGGTCTGAGGGGCATCGGGCATAGGGTGTTTCTCATGTCAGACGCCGAACAGGGAGGGCGATCGCCCCTCGTCTGAGCTGAAGGTTGCAACTCAACCGGATCGGTCCAAACGGTAGAATACAGGCTTGCCAACCACACTGGGGTTCGACGGGGATCATGGATTATCGCGAGGCAGGGGTTGATATAGAAGCGGGACGGGCCTTTGTGCAGCGCATTCGCGACTCAGTAGAAAGCACCCGAAGACCCGGAGTGCTGGGCGGCCTGGGTGGATTTGGCGGCTTGTTTCAATTGCCTAGTGGATATCGAGAGCCGGTGCTGGTGTCGGGCACCGACGGGGTGGGCACGAAGCTGAAACTAGCGCACCAGTGCGATCGCCATGACACGGTGGGGATTGATCTGGTCGCAATGTGCGTCAACGACGTGCTCACCTGCGGCGCAGAGCCGCTATTTTTCCTCGATTATCTTGCAACAGGCAAGCTTGACCCCGCCCAGCTAGCCCAGGTAGTAGACGGCATTGCCGATGGCTGTCGGCAAGCAGGCTGCGCCTTGCTTGGCGGCGAAACCGCAGAAATGCCAGGGTTTTATCAACCGGGCGACTATGACTTGGCCGGCTTTTGTGTCGGCATTGCCGAAAAGCAGCAGATCCTGAATGGCTCTCAGGTGCACGTGGGAGATGTGGCGATCGCCCTACCCAGTAGCGGACTTCACAGCAACGGCTATAGCCTCGCCCGCAAAGTCATAGAGCTGAGTGGCACAGACTTGGATGCACCGATTGCAGCCTTAGGCTCCCAGTCGCTTGGCACCCTGCTGCTAACGCCTACCTATATCTATGTGAAGCCGGTGTTGGCCGCGCTTCGAGCAAACCTGCCCATTCACGGCATGGCCCATATTACGGGCGGCGGCCTGCCCGAAAACCTACCCCGCTGCTTGGGAACCAATCAATCTATTCAAATTCATCAGGCCAGTTGGTCAATCCCACCTATATTTGATTGGATCGCCGCCACAGGTGAAGTCTCTCGCGCAGAAATGTTCAACACCTTCAACATGGGACTGGGGTTTGTGGTCCTAGTGCCGGGCGATCGCGCGGATGACGCCTGTGCCTTCTTCCAGCAGCAGGGCTTGGACAGCTGGATCGCAGGCGAAGTGGTAGCTGGAACAGGCGAGGTGCTTTGGGGATGAACCCTGCTCGCCGTCTCTAACATTTCTCTAATCTTGGATTTTCTAACCTTGATTCAGCCTTGATATTGAATGCCGGATCAGACTTCCTCCATTCAACAACGCTTTCATAAAGTTCCTAAGATACTGCACGCTGAGCCAAACCTCTTATACTATCCAGATCAACAAATCTAGTGTTTAGAGACTATGGAAGAAACAACCCTAAATCGACCAAAACCTGATCCCGGTGGCGCACCTGAGACGGGCGTTTGGGGGGCGATCGCCCGTTATTTTGACTTTGAGTTTCACGCCACCACCTTTCGCACCGAGGTGTTGGCAGGCGTCACTACATTCATGACGATGGCGTATATCCTCATCGTCAACCCCGCTATTTTGTCCAACGCGATTTTCCTGAATGAAAGCGGCGACTTGTTTCCTCAATTGGTGGTGGCTACGGCGGTGTCTGCTGCCATCGGCACCGTGCTGGTAGGGCTGCTAGCAAAATATCCCTTTGCCATGGCGCCGGGCATGGGCATCAACGCCTTTTTTGCCTTTTCGGTTGTGCTGGGGCTGGGGATCGACTGGCGCGTGGCGCTAGCCGCCGTCTTTATCGAAGGTCTGATCTTTATTCTGCTCACGGTGACCGACATTCGTCGACACCTGATTACGGCGGTGCCGGACAGTATCAAGTTTGCCACCACAGTCGGGATTGGCCTGTTCTTGGCCTACATTGCCCTAGGGGGCGACCCAGCTACTGGTGGTGCAGGCATTATCGTTCCCAATGACGCGACAAAGACCAGCATTGGCTCCTTTGCCCAGCCCCAAGCATTGCTCGCCATTTTTGGCATTTTTTTGAGTGCGCTACTCTTGGTGCGGCGAGTGAAAGGAGCGCTGCTGTGGGGCATCATGGGCACTGCTATTCTCGGCTGGGTGTTTGGTGTGGCAAGTCCTCCACAGGCAGTGGTGGCGCTGCCTGTGTTCCCCTCTGACCTGTTTGGGCAGGCGTTTATCGGGCTGGGCAGCATCGGCGCCAATGTGTGGGATTTTGTGGCCATCGTGCTGGTGTTTCTGTTTGTGGATATCTTTGACACCATTGGTACTCTCTCCGCGGTCGGCACCCAAGGCGGCTACATTAATACCCGGGGCGAACTGCCCCGCGCCAACGAAGCACTGTTTGCCGATGCGGTAGCGACGACTGCGGGCGCAATCATGGGTACTTCAACCACCACTACCTATATCGAATCGGCTTCCGGCATCGCAGAGGGAGGGCGTACAGGCTTTACGGCAGTGGTGGTGGCTGCGCTGTTTATGCTGGCGCTGCTGTTTGCACCGTTGTTTGAGGCGATCCCCGCCTTTGCTACGGCTCCCGCGCTGCTGATTGTAGGCGTATTTATGATGAAAAGCGTCCTTAATATTGACTGGACTGACCTGACAGAGGCCATCCCGTCGTTTCTGACGATGTTTCTGATTCCGTTGGGCTACTCTATTGCAGCAGGTTTGGCAGCAGGGATCATCGCCTACCCAATTGTGAAGCTGTTTCAGGGGCGAGCGCGTCAGGTGCCACTTGCCACCTGGATTTTGGCGGCTATTTTTCTGTCTCGATACGTCTTTATGTCGAGTCTGATGGAATAAGGGTGCAGATGGCTTGAACCAAGCAGAGAGGGCTGTCGATTCTCTGGCCTTCACCGCCCTCTCTGTGGGCTGTTCGGATGGCGATCGCCCAAACCAAAAATCTAGCCCGTTCAACTGCTCGATAGCTCATGGGCAACGTACATGAACGATTAAGGGGTGAATGGAAAGGGCGATCGCTCCCCATATCCATAGACTGCCCCAGCGCCACAATCTCGCAGCCACAACCGCACAGCCTGCGCCACCACCCCGTGGCTGTTATCGCGGGGTGGGCCAGGGGGCAGGCGAGCAGGATAGTCCTGAAACGCCGACTGCATCAGCACCAGTTGCCAGCCGGTTTGCGTGGGCGTTAAAAACAGTCGGTGATGCACCTGAAGTTGAGCAAAGCCGCTGATGCCATACTGGCGCTCTAGCGTGGTGAAAAAAATCGGCGGTTCCTCTAGATTGGAATTAGCCTCGTCTGGTAGATCAGTCTCGTCTGGCAGATTAACATCGGGCTGGCTGGCCAGTAACACGTAGCCCGAAATGTCTTCTGAGCGACGGCGATCGCGCGCTCGTTGAATCACTCGGTTGGCATAGCTGGGCAAGTCACGCAGCAGCAGCGGCAGTAGTTCCTCTAACTCTGTTGGGCAGGCGATGCTAGGGCGAATCGGCTCAGACGGGCTGGCCACCGCACTCCGTCCAAGCGAAAGCACGGTTAGGGCGATCGCTACGGTGATCCCCCAGGCATTCTGAGCCTTCCCCGTTCTCACCATCCTGATCCCAGCCCTCTTGAGTGTCATCACGCGCACTTGCTCTCTCAGTGGGGTTATCCCCTGGATTAATTCAGTGGGTTTAGTTAATAAATCGTGACTCAGCTTAGGGATTGGGAGCATGAACGGGGCGATCGCCCATTTCTACGCCTGCCGTTCGACCCTATTAGCTTTACCCAACAGCAGCGCACTCCTCGCAGACTCGATCAAATGCCGCTGCGGGATCAGCTGCACCCGTAATCGGTCGCCCCACCACGAGGTAATCAGCCCCAGCAGTGAGCGCCTCTGCAGGCGTCATCACCCGTCGCTGGTCTGCTGCTATTGACCAAGCGGGACGGACACCTGGGCAGACCAGCACTGCATCCCGCGTCAGAAATCGCCGCAAAGACGCGACTTCCTGCGGCGAACATACAATGCCCGTCACGCCCGCCTCTTGCGCCAGCATCGCCAGTTTAAGTGCTTGCTCTGGCAGTTCCAGCGGCACATTTAGCTCTAGCGCCAGCATTCGTGCGTCGATGCTCGTGAGCACCGTGACGGCCAGCAGCTGAGGCGGTGCGCAGCCGGTCTCAGCTGCGCCCTTTGCCACCGCCGCTAGGGAGGCTGCCAAGGCCAATTTGCCAGCAGTAGCATGAATTGTAAGCAGATCGACCCCGTAGCGACCTACCGAGCGGCAGGCTCCGGCCATCGTATTGGGAATGTCATGCAGCTTAAGGTCTAAAAAAATTCGCTTGTGCCGGTGCTGCAACTCTTGCAAAATCTCTGGCCCAGCGCTGATGAACAACTCTAGCCCCACCTTCCAAAACGACACCTGAGGCAGGCGCTTGAGAAGGGCGATCGCCCCTGCCTTTGTCGGCACATCCAACGCCACAATGATTCGATCTGAGATCTGCATTCTTACATCACCAATCGCACAAACTTGCTCTTGCCCATTTGCAACACCTTACCCTCCAGCTCTGCAGCGCTGTCAAAGCTCAGGTCTACAGCAGAGACGCGATCGCCCTCAAGTCGAATTGCACCCCCCTGAAGCTGCCGCCGCGCCTCAGAACTACTCTTGCACAGGCCCGTAGCCGCCACCAAATAAAACAGCTTCACCGGAAACTGCACCTCCGCCAGAGAGAACTCCGGCACCGCATCCGCCGCCTCAGTATTGCCCTGAGTGAGGTGAAGTGCAGCCGCCTGAGCCTCTATCGCAGTCGCCTCGCCGTGGTATTGACTCACCACCGTGAGAGCGAGGAGCTTTTGGCGAACGCGCGGGTTCTCTGGCAATTGTGCTAGCGATAAATCCGTCAGCAGCTCCACATAGTCGCGAATCAAGCTATCTGGCGTTTTTTCTAGCTTTGAATACATCGTCAGCGCGTCTTCTTTCAACCCCACATAGTTGTCCAGTGATTTTGACATCTTCTGGCTGCCATCTGTGCCAATCAAAATTGGCATAAGCAAGCCAAACTGGGGCCGCTGCCCAAATACCCGCTGCAAATCGCGCCCTACTGCCAGATTAAACTTTTGGTCGGTGCCGCCCAACTCCACATCCGCCGCCAGCGCCACCGAGTCATACCCCTGCATCAGCGGATAAAGAAACTCATGCAGGTAAATCGGCGTTTGCTTTTCGTAGCGTTCAGCAAAGCCCTCCTTTGCCAGCATTTGTCCTACCGTCATCGTGCCCAGCAGCCCTAGCGTTTTGCCCAAGTCTAGTTGCGACAGCCACTCCGAGTTATAGCGAATCTCCAATCGCCCTGGTGTATCAAAATCTAAAATAGGCCGCACCTGATCCAGATAAGTTTGGGCATTTTGCTTTACCTGCTCTGGGGTCAACTGCTTCCGCACTTCCGACTTGCCGGTGGGATCACCGATCTGCGCCGTAAAGTCGCCAATCACCAGCACCGCCGTATGCCCTGCATCCTGAAACTGGCGCATTTTGCGAAACACGATGCCGTGCCCTAGGTGGAGATCTGAGCCCGTCGGGTCAATCCCCAGCTTAATGCGAAGGGGGCGATCGCTCACGGCCAACCGCTGCGTCAAATTTTCATCTGGGTTTTGCGAATCATCCACATTCGGGAAAATTTCACTAACCCCACGACGCAACCACGGAAACAAAAGTGGAGAAGAATCTAAGTCCATAGATGGCAGGTCGCAAGGTTGATGAGTATGATTGAGACACTAAATGGCAAGACATCGAAACAGCCTCGACACTCGCGTAACACGCGCTGAGGTCTACTTCATTCATACTATCCAAGGGGGCGCTGATTCAACCTATTCCCTGATCAACACCCGGCTGAATTGTAAAGGATAGCGATCGCTGCATATTTTTTTGCAACCTTGGCCCATTTAGCCGCTATAACCTGTGTTAGAGATCACGGTTAGAGACATGCATGGAATACGTTGGATATTTAATGAACCTGAACCTCGAAAGTGGTGCTGAATTTCAAACCGATGCCTTACGAACTCTATCTAAGATGCTGCATGACCCATCCAAGCCTTGTGTTTAATTTATGTAGCATTTATGCAGCATCTCTGAGGCGTAACGCCTAGAGATCCGTGAGAATCGAGTTTCTTTGGGCTTATACATCTGTAAATTCTGCACCATACAGAGAAACTAAGAAGGACATACCAAGTCTTAGTTCCGTAAGTGGTTGTGAGGGTTAGGGATGATAAGGCTGAGTCACACCGTACAATTGCCCCAACCCACTATGCCCCTCGCAATCCAGCTGTCGTCTGCTTTACCAACGTTACCGATCAGTTCATATCTGTTGAATGCACGTTTATTTGACGGCTGATTAAGCCACTGATTCAACATCCCCCACCTCATTTCACAAATCAGCTCAGTAGTCACCCCTTTTAAGGATCACAGCCAGCCGTGTCGTCCAATACTGTCAGAAAAGGACAACCTCAGAAACCCCGCAAGCCCAAATCCTCCCAGACGCTAGCGGGGACAGGGGCATCTAAGGGCAACGCCAGCGCCCCATCGGCTCCGGACGCTGCCCACAGTGCGTCTAGCCGCAGTAACGAAACACAGCCCATCTTTCACTTTGTGCAAGCTGTCGGAAAGGTTACGGCAGGAACCCTCCTGAGTGCCACAATGCTAGCCAGCTCAGTCGTCGCAGGGGGATTGGTGGGGCTAGCGGTGAGCTTCCGCAACCTGCCCGACGTGCGCGTGCTACGAAACTACATTCCGGCTGAAACCACCTATATCTACGACGTCGAGGGCACTCTGCTCGACAGCATCCACGATGAATACAACCGAGATATCGTAGATCTCAACGAGGTGTCGCCCCACCTCAAGCGAGCCGTGCTTGCCATTGAAGACAGCTACTTCTTCTCCCATCAGGGAATCAACCCCACCAGCATTGCTCGGGCGCTGCTGAGTAACCTGCAAGCGAAGGAAACAGTCGAAGGCGGCTCAACCGTGACCATGCAGTTGGTCAAAAATCTGTTCCTCACCCCTGAGCGCTCAATCAGTCGTAAGGTCGCTGAGGCAGTGCTAGCCCTGCGCCTAGAGCAGATTTTTGCCAAAGATCAAATCTTTGAAATGTATCTAAACCAGGTCTACTGGGGACATAATAACTACGGAGCCGAAACCGCTGCTCGTAGTTATTTCAGCAAAAGTGCATCAGAGCTTACCCTAGCCGAAGCCGCTATGATGGCGGGTTTAATTCAGGCACCCGAAGACTACAGCCCCTTTGTAGACTATGACCTAGCAAAACGACGCCAGGCGACTGTACTCAACCGGATGCTACAGTTGCAGTGGATTACGCCCACCGAAGCCGAAGCCGCCAAGCAGCAGCCTATAGACTTGGGGCAAATTACCGCCTTTGGCGCCAGTAAGTCACCTTATCTCACAGAAGCGGTTGTGCAAGAGTTGCAAAGCCGCTTTGGGCGAGATGCAGTTTCCAGGGGTGGCATGAGAGTGCAAACGACCTTTGATTTAGAATTGCAGCAAATTGCGGAAGATACAGTCCGTCAAGGCCATGCGCGGCTGTCGCGATCGCTCAATGCTGACCAAATGGCACTGGTAGCGGTAGATCCCCGCACTCATTTTGTAAAAGCCATGGTGGGTGGCGTCGATTATCAAAGCAGCCAATACAACCGCGCGATTCAAGCCTTGCGCCAGCCCGGCTCGGCCTTTAAGCCTGTGGTCTACTATGCGGCGTTTGCCAGCGGTAAGTATGCGCCTGAGACGACTGTGGAAGATACTCCCGTCACCTATCCTGACGGCTATGAGTATTACGCACCCAAAAACTATGACGGCAGCTTCTATGGCTCTATGAGCGTACGCGCCGCGCTAGAGCAATCGCGCAATGTTCCTGCTGTGAAGCTAGGGCAGGATGTCGGGATTAATCGGGTCATTGAAATCTCTCGCATTCTAGGAATTAAGAGCCCTATTGAGCCAGTAACCTCGCTGCCGTTGGGATCAGTAGATTTAACCCCATTAGAGATGGCAGCGGCCTACGCCACGTTTGCCAACGGCGGATGGAAGTCGGAGACTACCTTTATTGTGCGGGTTACGGATAGCGCTGGG